>CAJVZI010000005.1 GCA_913020665.1 uncultured bacterium
AAAATTAGAATTAATTACCTCAGAGATAGATACATTAAATAATAAAGAAGAACAATTAATTACAAGATCAAAAGAACTATTTAAAATAATTGCTGATGCCAAAGATCAGTTAGAGACTCAAAATATTAAATTAGAAAATAATAGACAATCTGTTGCCGATATAGAAATGGACATTGTTCGAAATCAAATAGCTTTTGATCAGAATAATGAACAGCTCAATGTAGCAAAAGAAGACCTGCAGAATTTAAAATCTGAATATCAAGAAACTAAAAAAGCTCTTACTTCGCTTAAACCTTCTGTTACAAAAGATCAACAAAAACTCAAATCCTATGAGAAAGTACTGAATGGTATCAATAAGAACATGCTAGAATCAAGAGATGCAAAGGATAATTTTCAAAAATTACTTCAAGATACAAGAATTAGACTTATTGAGCTTGAGTCTAGGAGAGATCAATTAAAGTTTAAGCAAACTTCTGGTAAAGAAACATCCGATGAACTCAAGAAAAGACAAGTGTCAATTGATAAAGAGATAAACGATCTTCATTCTAAACAAAAAGAGTTGATATCTGAAATAGCTGAATCTGAAAAAGGTTTAGACTCTATAAATGCAGAGATCCAGAAACATCGTTCAATAATTGATTTGAAGCAATCCGTTTATAGAGAAACATATCAGAATATTGAAGAAGTACAGGCACGTATCGCTGCTGAACAAAGAGATAGAGAGCAAATTCTTGAAAATCTAAAGAATGCAGAGTTGGAAGCATCAGAAACAGAAAAAAAGATAGCGTTGATCGAAGAGCGAATTAAAGATAGATACAATATAAAAGTTCCAGAAAATATTGTTGTGGATCGCACGGAAGAGCAGTTAGAATTAGAGATTGCTAAAATACAAAGAAGTCTAGAAAATATTGGACCAGTTAATATGGCAGTCCAAGACGAATATAACGAAGAACTAGAACGATTAGAGACGTTATCTATTCAGCGTGATGATCTCCTTGAGGCTGAAGAGAATTTAAGAGAGACCATACAAAAGATAGATAAAGTGGCAAGGAAGCGATTTCAAGAAACCTTTGATTTGATCAGAACAAACTTTGAATCATTATTTAAACTATTCTTTGAAGGTGGAAATGCAGCTCTCAAGCTTACAGGTGATCCTGATCCATTAGAAGCGGACATATCCATCGAAGCACAACCTCCTGGTAAAAAGAATACTTCTCTTCGTCTTTTGTCTAGTGGAGAGAAAGCTCTTACAGCAATTTCTCTACTTTTTGCAATATACCAGGTCAAACCAAGTCCATATTGCATCCTTGATGAGGTTGATGCGCCACTTGATGATGTCAATATTCATAAGTTCACTAAAGTTCTGGCAAAATTTTGTGATGAAACTCAATTTATTATTGTAACACATAATAAGCTTACCATGGAGATTGCTGATTACATGTATGGTGTTACCCAAGAAAAGAAAGGTGTTTCAAAACTTGTCTCAGTAAAATTTGATTGACATGGATATTCCTTTTAACGAACTATTTAATATTGCGTCATTCAAAGAATATTGGATGGAGCCTATAGGCGTGACTTTTGGAGTAACTATTTTTGGTATTTTTTTTAAAAATGTTATTCATAAAAGGCTAAAGAAAGCAGTAGAATATTCTAAATGGCAGGGTGATGATATAATCATAGCTGCTATAGAATCGAATATTGTTTTTTGGTTTTTTTTATTGGGATTATCAATAGCACATAAAGATCTTCCTATAACAGATCAATACCTATTTTATATATCAAAGTTATTAAGTATTCTATTAATAGCCTCCATAACCCATTCTTTTTCAAAACTAGTGGTTGGATTTTTTAAACTTTGGTCAGAGCAGCAAGGTGGTGGTTTTCCCTCTACGACCATTTTTACAAATATTGTACGGATCACGGTCTATACTATTGGACTTTTGATCGCATTAGATACAATAAATATATCTATTGCTCCAATGCTTACGGCTCTAGGAGTTGGGGGCTTAGCAGTCTCACTTGCTCTTAAAGATACTTTAACGGATGTTTTTGCTGGTCTACATATTCTGTTAAGTAAAAAGGTAGAGCCAGGAGATTTTGTGAGTTTAGATTCTGGTGAAATGGGCTATATCCAGAATATTACTTGGCGTAATACGAAGATGTTAGAACGATCAAATAATGTAATCCACATTCCTAATACAAAACTATCTTCTGCAATTATTAAGAATTATGATAGTGGAGACCCAAGTTTTTCTGTGAAAATACCTATTGGAGTGGCGTATGATTCAGATCTCGAACACGTTAGCCGTGTTGTTATGGAAGTAGCTAACGAGCTACATGCTAAAATGGATGAGGTCAGTAAGGATGCTGAACCCTCTTTCAAATTTAGAGCTTTTAGTGAATCCAGTATTGATCTTGCAGTATATTTCCGTGGAAATAAATATGGTGACCAAAATCCTATCATACATGAATTTATTAAGCAAATACATAGAAGATTTGATCAGGAAAACATCGAGATTCCATATCCTGTAAGGACTATTATTCAACGTCCAGACAAATAGTGAAATTCTGGTTGATAGTTGGTGCATTTTTTTCTGCGCTTGCCGTGCTAATAGGAGCATTTGGTGCACATGGCTTAAAATCTAAGATTACCCCAGACTCTTTATCTATTTTTGAGATTGGGGTTCGATATCAGATGTATCATTCTTTAGGGCTTATTCTTATTGGCCTAATTGGCTATCACTTTCCTCATAATGTAATTATTTATTCAGCTTATTTCATGCTAGCAGGTATTATTATCTTTTCAGGCAGCTTATATCTTTTAGCTTTATTAAATATAAAATGGCTCGGTGCTATAACTCCTATTGGAGGTATGTGTTTTATCATTGGTTGGTTACTGCTTGCATTTAATATCTATCGGTCCTGATCGTTGAAGAAAAATCAGGAGGTCCGTCACATTTCATTTTGGACTGCTTCTTCATTTATCATTGCATCAATGATCGGTACAGGAGTGTTCACCAGTCTTGGTTTCCAGTTAGTTGATATCCAATCAATCTTTCCACTTTTAATGTTATGGGTGATTGGTGGTATAGTAGCTTGTTTAGGCGCTTTAGTTTACAGTGAACTTGGTTCAGCGTTACCACGCTCTGGTGGGGAGTATCATTTATTGTATCGTATTATACATCCTTCTATTGGTTTTGGAGCAGGAATTGTATCTGCAACTGTTGGATTTACGGCACCTGCTGTACTAGCAGCAATGGCTTTAGGTAGTTATTTAAAAGCAGTATTTCCAATGATTGATCAAACTATTGTAGCATCTATAGTAATTTTATTTTTTCATGCTATTCACATGAAGAGCATACGATGGGGAACCTCTTTCCAGATTGGTTCCACAGCGATCAAAGTAGGCTTGATCTTTATTTTTATTATTTTTGGTTTTTTTACTTCAGCTGATAACCACCAATCTATATCCATAATTCCAAAACCTGGAGATGGCTCTATTTTACTTAGTTCGAGTTTTGCTGTTAGTTTGGTATGGGTATCATATGCATACACGGGATGGAATTCAGTTATATATATTGCTGGCGAGATCAAGGAGCCTCAAAGAAATATTTCCAAGACCATGTTTTTCTCCACCAGCTTTGTAATGTGTATGTATATTTTATTGAACTATATTTTTCTTTACACAGTTCCTATAGCAGATATGGTTGGACAAGTAGATGTTGGATATATATCTGGTGTTGTTATTTTTGGAAATACCGGCGCTATGGTCATTGGTATTGGCATATCAATACTTCTTTTATCAACAGTAAGCAGCTATGTTTATATCGGTCCTAGAATAATGCAAATAATGGGTGAAGATCATAAACTTCTATCATTTCTAAAAATAAAGGATAATAAAAATATTCCCAGGAATGCATTCTGGTTACAACTTCTTCTATCTTTTTTGTTCATGGCTACCTCCTCATTTGAGCAAGTATTAATGTATGCAGGCATTAGTTTGATCATTACTACAACAATGACAGTCATATCGCTGTTTATATTGCGATACCAAGAACCTTTACTTGATCGCCCCTATAGAGTGAAGGGATATCCATTTACTCCATTAATATATCTAATAGTAAATGTATGGATCCTTTATTATTCTTTTCAGGAGAATCAGTTTGAGTCATTTATTGGAATTGGAATAGTCACATCAAGTGTTCTGATTCATTATATATTTACCAAGAGAAATATTTTATTATGAGCTACCCATTAATTTTAGATGGTGCGATGGGTACAGAATTACAAAATCGTGGTGTTGAGATTCCTCTCCCTTTATGGTCTGCTGATGCGAATATAGATCATCCAGAAATCATTACAAGTATTCATAAGGATTATATTGCTTCAGGGGCAGATATTATTACAACTAACACATTTAGAACAACAGAATGGACATACCATAGGGCAGGTTTAAGTTTGATAAAGGCTAAAGAAAGGGCCAAAACAAGTTTATATAAAGCAGTTGAATGTGCCCAAATGGCAGTATCTAATTCAATAATCATAGCAGGTTCGGTGACTACTATAGAAGATTGTTATTCTCCAGATAAATTTCCTGGTGTAGAAGTAGCTGAGGAAATATATGGCCAGACATTGGAGTGGATTATTGATGCAGGTGTAGATGTTATAATATTTGAAACCATGGGTAATATTGATGAGATTTCTTGCGGTTTAAAAATGGCAAAGAAACATAATATCCCGCTTTGGTTAAGTATGATTGCAAAGGATAAATATCATTTGCTGGATGGTAGTCCTTTTAGCGATGTTTTTCAATTATTAGATGGATATAATGTTGAAACTCTTTTGACAAATTGCAATAAAATTGATCTTTCAATATATATTTGTGATCAAATTATTTCTGATTGGCGTGGTAAGTGGGGAGTATACCCCAATCTTGGTATAGAGGATTATGAAAATGATTATTTTAATATTATCAGTGATTCTAAATTAAAGGATAGTATAAAAACATTATTATTAAAGAAACCAGATTTAATAGGCCTTTGCTGCGGTTCAACACCATCACATTTACAGAATTTGAAACATATGATTAATTCACCAAGATAAATATGCATCTAAGAATAAAACCATTTAATGCCCTTATTAAAGATATGTACAATGGCCATGGGCACTTCCATGAAGGGGATGCTGGAATTGACCTTTTTATTATTGAAGAACAGATAATAGAACCAGGTGTTACAGCTAGGATCCATTTGGGAATTGCTTGTGAGAATCTTGATAACAAGCCATACCTACTAATGCCACGATCAAGTATATCAAAAACCCCTCTACGGCAATGCAACTCTATTGGCTTAATTGATGCAGGTTATAGAGGAGAAATAATGGCAGCAGTTGATAATATAAAACAGGAGTCATATCATCTAAAGCCAGGTCAAAGATTATTCCAGCTTGTGGCTATGGATGGAAGTGCGGTTTCTTTTGAACTAACAGACACGTTAACGGAAACTGAACGCGGAGAGGGTGGTTTTGGGTCGACAGGAAAATAATCCATAAATATTGTCATATTGGCATATAATTTTTTATTTTTATTACAAAATGCATTAATTAACAATTTGGTATATTATTTGTCTGTGGTGTACTATAAGGCCATAGTGTTATGAAACATTAGTACAAATGAGTTTAAAACATTAATTTCGCCGCCGCTTTTATAAAATTTTTTATTTAATAAATTAACTGATAAGGAGTTAAAAATATGGGTTTAAGTCTTAAACCATTGGCTGACCGTGTAGTCGTTGAACCTGCTCCAGCAGAGGATAAGTCTGCAGGAGGTATCATTCTTCCTGATACTGCTCAAGAGAAGCCGCAGCAGGGTACTGTTGTTGCAGCAGGACCAGGTAAGGTTAGCGATGCAGGAAGCTTGATCGAAATGACCGTCAAAGAAGGAGACAAAGTTCTCTATGGGAAATATTCCGGTAGCGAAGTTGCCTTCGACGGTACAGAATATGTAATTATGCGCGAAAGCGATATACTAGCAGTATTATAAGGAGAATAAAATGGCAAAAGAAGTTGCATACTCTCTAGATGCACGTAGTGCCCTTAAAGCAGGAGTTGATAAATTAGCGAATGCTGTAAAGGTCACGTTAGGACCAAAAGGTCGAAATGTGGTTATAGAGAAAAAATTTGGTGCGCCAACCGTAACTAAAGATGGTGTTACCGTAGCTAAAGAGGTTGAACTCGAGGATAAACTTGAAAATGTAGGAGCGCAGATGGTTCGTGAAGTTGCCTCTAAAACATCTGATGTTGCAGGTGATGGAACCACAACTGCTACAGTTCTAGCGCAATCTATTGTAAATGAAGGCTTGAAGAACGTTACAGCAGGTGCAAATCCTATGTCAATCAAAAGAGGAATTGATTCAGCAAGAGATGCAGTTGTAGAAGCAATAAAGGGACAGGCAAAAGACCTCCCTGATAGTCAACAGATTGCTCAGGTTGCAACAATTTCAGCTAATGATGATACGGAAGTTGGTGAAAAAATAGCTGAGGCTATGGAAAAAGTTGGTAAAGATGGTGTTATTACTGTCGAAGAGTCCAAAACTGCTGAAACTTTCCTGGAGACTGTTGAAGGTATGCAGTTCGATCGTGGATATTTATCTCCCTATTTTGTAACTAATTCAGAGTCTATGGATGCTGAAATGGAAGATGCCTATATACTTATCCATGATAAAAAGATCAGTAATATGAAAGATCTACTACCATTACTTGAGAAAGTAGTTCAAACAGGCAAGCCTGTTGTTATTATTGCTGAAGATGTCGAAGGTGAAGCACTGGCGACCTTAGTTGTTAATAAATTAAGAGGTACTTTTAAGGTGCTTGCGGTAAAAGCTCCAGGCTTCGGCGACCGAAGAAAAGCTATGTTAGAGGATATAGCAGTTCTTACAGGAGGTACTGTGATCTCTGAGGATGCAGGCTATAAACTTGAAAGCGCAACCTTAGATTATTTAGGAACAGCAAAAAGAGTGGTTTCCGACAAAGATAATACCACTATCGTTGATGGAGGTGGAAGTGGTGATGCCATAAAAGCACGTATCAATGAAATAAAAGTACAAGTTGAAAAAACAACATCAGACTATGATAAAGAAAAGCTACAGGAAAGACTAGCTAAATTATCTGGTGGTGTTGCAGTGATCAATGTTGGCGCCGCTACTGAAGTTGAAATGAAAGAGAAAAAAGCTCGAGTTGAAGATGCATTGCATGCCACGAGAGCTGCTGTTGAAGAAGGAATTGTTCCTGGTGGTGGTGTTGCACTGTTGCGTTCTATTCCATCACTTGATAAGGTCAAAGTTGATGACGAACAGCAGGTAGGTGTTGACATCATGCGACGTGCATTAGAAGAACCTATCAGACAAATTGTAAGCAATGCGGGTGCTGAAGCATCTATTGTTGTGCAAAATGTACGTGATAAAAAAGGTGATAATGGTTATGATGCTCGGAATGATGAATATGTGAAAATGTTTGAAGCAGGAATCATCGACCCAGCGAAAGTCGCACGTGTTGCAGTGGAGAATGCTGCCTCAATTGCAGGCATGGTCTTAACCACAGAAGCTGCAATAACTGAAATCCCAGAAGAAGAAAAAATGCCTCCAATGCCAGATCCTGGTATGGGTGGTATGGGTGGTATGATGTAATTACCAGAGTAAATACTCGTTAAAAAATAGCCCTGCAATTTCCAGGGCTATTTTTTTTGTCTAAATGAGATTGGGAGCTTGGATAGAGACTACGTAATTTATTAACTATGTCTTCATCTATTTCTGCAAGAAAACGATTTTTTATTATTGACGGATATGCCCTTTTATTTAGAGCACATTTTGCATTGATCCGTAATCCTTTAATTACAAGTTATGGCCTCCATACCAGTGCATTATTTGGATTTATTAATCAAATATTTAAGTTAATTCGTAATGAAGATCCAGAATATTTAGCATGTGCATTTGATTCTAAAGGGAAAACGTTTCGACACGAAATTTATGAAGATTATAAAGCAAATCGACCGGAAATGCCTGAAGAACTACAATTGCAGCTACCTCATTTATGGGAAATACTTGAAGTAATGAATTTACCGGTTTTAAAAAAAGGTGGTGTAGAAGCTGATGATATTATTGGCACTTTAGCCATACAGGCAGAGAAGGATGGTCTAGATACCTATATCGTGAGTGGTGATAAGGATTTCATGCAATTGATGAATGAAAACATTTTTTTGTATGCTCCTGGTACAAAAAGATCTCCAGAACCAGTGGTTTATGATTCATCAAAAGTTGAGGAAAAATGGGGTGTACCTCCAAAAAAAATTATAGATCTTTTAGGTCTTATGGGCGATAGCTCAGATAATGTTCCTGGTGTAGCTGGTGTTGGTGAAAAAACAGCTGTAAAACTTATTAATCAATTTGGCTCCTTAGAGGGAGCCCTTGAAAATGCGGATAAAGTAGCCAATAAACGAGCGCGTAATGGCCTAATTGAAGGGGTCGAAAATGCGAAAATGAGTAAAGAATTAGTTACTATACTATTAGATGTTGAATTGACATGCAATATAGAGGATTTTATAAGAAAAGAAATGAATATCGAATCTTGCATATCAAAATTTAATGAACTTGAATTTGAGGGATTTGTAAAACAATTAGGAGCTGAATTAAATAATACTGATGTATTGGAAAGAAATACACCTGATAAGAATTATAGGACAATTTTAAATATTCAGGATTTAGATGAATTATTAAATGAATTATCCAATGTTGATCTGATTTCATTTGATCTTGAAACAACTAGTCTTGAACCTACTCAAGCAGACATTGTTGGTTTTAGTTTTTCAACAATTGCTAATTCTGGTTGGTATATCCCAATAATGTTTAAAGAGAAAGAAGGGAGTATTTTTGCAGAGGATGATTTAGCGTTTATTCTAAATAAATTAAAAAATATTTTAGAGGACAGCTCTAGATCAAAAACTGGTCAGAATATAAAATATGACGCGCATATACTGAAGAGGCATGGTATACAGGTTAGAGGGCTCAATTTTGACACAATGATAGCGGCACATTTATTAAACCCAAGCGCTCGTTCCATCTCATTATCTACATTGAGTTTAGAATATCTGAATTATGAGATGGTTAGTATAGAAGAATTGATTGGTAAAGGTAAAGATCAAATATTAATGTCAGAGGTTTCATTAGAAAAAGCAGCTTACTATGCAGTTGAAGATGCAGATGTTGTTTTTCAACTCACGAATATCTTAAAAAATAAATTAAAAGAAAGTTCCTTATTTGATTTTTACAAAACTATCGAGATGCCATTGGTACCAGTTCTAATGGATATGGAATATAATGGCGTCTATGTAGATTCTGAATTACTTGAATCAATGTCGAAAGAAATAGGTAAAAAATTAGATGCTCTGACAAGTTCCATATATCAAATCTCAAATAAAGAATTCAATATTAACTCAACTCAACAGCTTGCAATTATTTTATTCGATGATCTTGAATTGCCTATGATAAAAAAACGAAGTACTGCGGAAGATGTATTGAAAAAGTTGGAGGGATACCATGAACTACCTGGATTGATATTAGAATATAGAAAATATAATAAATTAAAGAATACATATCTTGATTCGCTATCAGAACTCATTCAAAACAAAACTGGACGAATACACACTACATTTAACCAGACAATTGCTTCTACTGGTCGCTTATCTAGTACAAAACCTAATTTTCAGAATATCCCAATTAGAACATCAGAAGGTCGTGAGATAAGGAAAGCATTTATTGCTAAAAATAATGGCTGGAAAATTCTTTCAGCAGATTACTCACAGGTTGAATTACGGGTCATGGCACACTTTAGTGGAGATAATGCTCTTTTAGATGCTTTTAAAAATTCAGAAGACATACATTCAAAAACTGCGAGTTTAGTATTTAATGTGCCTATAGATAAGGTTCTCCCAGAAATGCGAAGAACCGCGAAGGTAGTTAATTTTGGTATAATGTATGGTGCTGGTCCCTTTCGTATGAGTCAAGAGCTCGGTATTCCAAGGAATGATGCTAGTGCTATCATTGAGAATTATTTTACACAATATCCAGGAATTCAAAATTATATTAATTCTACCATAGAAAAAGCTCGGAAAGATAATTATGTTGAAACCATACTTGGAAGGAGGAGGCCAATTTGGGATGCGAATTCTGATAATGGATTAAGAAGAAAGGCTGCGGAACGAATGGCAATTAACATGCCCATACAAGGTTCTGCGGCTGAGATGATCAAATTAGCGATGGTCAGAATCCATAAAGAGATTATTAAAAACGATTTAGAATCTAAATTAGTAATGCAAATACATGATGAATTAATATTTGAATTCCCAGATAAAGAGGAAGAAGTTCTTGTAAGATTAGTTGTTGATAATATGGAAAATGCAATGAAATTATCAGTTCCTTTGGTAGTAGACTATGGAATTGGAGATTCTTGGTATGAAGCACACTAGATAATTGGATGGAAGCAAGTATAACATTAAAAAAAGTTGGAAAATTAATTGGTGATAAAACTATCCTAGCTGGATTATCTTTTGGTATAGAGAGAGGTAGTTTAGTTGCGATTGTTGGTCTCAATGATTCCGGTAAGTCTATTCTTCTCAAATTACTATCCGGTTATGAAAATCCAAATTATGGACAAGTATTTGTTCAGGGCTTGGATATGGAGAAACGGCGAAGTGAAACTAGAAAACTAATTGGATATGTGTCATATGAAAATGACCTAGACCCATGGCTGACAATAAAACAAAATATAAGATTCAATGCTAATCTTTATTCAGTTAATAATATATTATTTAAAGAGCGTTTAAAAAAATATTCTTCAGCTTTGGATCTAGAACCTTATCTAAATGAGTATGCTTTTAGAGTTTCTGGGGGGATACAAAAGAAGGCAATGCTGTTGAGAGGTCTGATCCATGATCCAGACATATTGGTCATTGATGAACCAACTGGGTATATGGATGCAGAATCGATACGACAGACCTGGGATCTTATTAAAGAATTAAAAGGACAAAAATCAATTATTTATGTAAGTAATTCACTTACAGAGATCGAACAGGCCCATGATAGAATATTGGTTTTTCATGAGGGAAGAATAATTATGGATGGGCACCTAGATAAACTTTTAGAGAGCACTCTAGATTATCATCAATTCCAGGTCGAATTTGAGAATTTATCTGATGACCTATATAAGACACTAAAAAATATTCCAACTATTGTTTCGCCAAATCGTATGGATAATATATTTCATTTTTATGGAAGGACGAGAACCGTATTCTTTGATGTTATAAAAGTAGCTTCTGACCAGATGATGATCGATCTGGATGTGAAAAAATTAGGCTTAAGAGATCTTTTAGATAGTGAGTTTGCAGGTAGAGGTTTAGATTGATATCTGCTCTTATTAAAAGACGCCTGTGGCTATGGAAAAATCGTCTAATACCCAGTATTTTTTTCTATATACTTCTACCTGTATTTATTTTTGTCATAATTAGCCTACCATTGAAAAATATTATAAGGTTTAGTTTAGCTGAGACCCCTTATGATATTTGGGTTTTACCTGGACTTATCTTCATTATTGGTTCATTTAGCCTATATCCTCTAATCTACAGAGAATACTTTGAACTTCGTATACATAGAAAAGTATTAGTCAATATAGCGCTTACACCGTATAGTAAAAGGTATATTATTTTCTCTAGCCTTGTCGTTGCTGGATTAGAGGCGCTCTTTATGTCAATCCTAGGAGTAGTTTTTTATATTTCATTTACATCAATCTCACTTACTATTTCTAGCTTAATATTTTTACTCCTGTGCTTGATAATATATCTTTTTTTACTTGGTAACCTATATATTACTATTTCATTAATTATAGATGCGTTAACCACAATGTTCTTAGGTAGTTTCATGGTATTCATACTTATACTATTTGGTAGTGGCTTTCTAATTGAATTCTCTTTTTTCCCTATTGGATTCGAATCTTTTCTTAAATGGATACCTCTATCAATCCCATTGCAGATATATCATAAATTTAATTCTACTGGATTGATCGACTGGACGTCATTATCATTGCTATGTATATGCATTTATCTATGGATACTAATGAATAGTATTATCTTAAAAAGAAGATTGTACCAATGATTGCTTATCTATCGGGAGGGATGGAAAATGCTAAAGACGAAGGAGCTGATTGGAGAAATGATATCACAATATGGCTTAAAGATAATCTCGGGCATAGTGTTATTAACCCTGTTTTAGAATCCCAAAAAATGGTTAAAGAACATAACGCGCAAGCCTACCGTACTTGGAAAAAGAATGACCCAAAAAAATTTAAAAAATTTATTAGACTATTAATAGACCATGATATTAAATCAGTAATTAGCCATGCGGATTATTTGATTGTATTATGGGATAGTAGTGTTTTAAAAGGAGGAGGTACGCATGGTGAGGTTACCTTGGCTTATTGGACTGGAAAGCCGATATTTTTAGTAAATAAGATTCCTGCTGATGATTTTAGTGCTTGGATATCTTCGTGTTCTTCAAAAATATATGGTTCTTTTGATGAATTAAAAATTGAACTACTAAGTCAATACAAGCTAGAAGAATGATTGGACCAAAAGCATACATTGATATTGGTAGATTAAAGCAAAATGTATGGAATATTCGTAGAAATATAGGAGATAGAAATTTAATGATCGTAGTTAAAGCAAATGGCTATGGTCATGGCGCTTTACATATTGCAAAACATCTATCTGATGAGCCAGGGATTATATTTTGTGTATTTACAATTGATGAAGCTATTGAGCTGAGAAATGGTGGCATTAAGAACCATATCTTGATTTTCTCTAGAATACAAAGAGATTGGCTTGAACTTGCTTATGAACATGGTCTTTGGATCAATGCTTGCCATTTGGATGATTTAGAATTATTAAATCATTTTTATAATGACCATGGATATTGCCCTAATGTTCATTTAAAGTTTGATACAGGCATGACACGTTTAGGTTTTGATGATAACGACAGCGATAAGGTTTTCAGTTTCCTTCTAGATCGTGATCATTTGCCAGTTATAGGCATTTATTCTCATTTCGCGACTGCGGATGAAGGAGATTTATCATACGCAGAATCACAGTTACTAAAATTCAATAAAATAGTAGAATCAGGCAGATCAGCTAAAATAGAATTTCAATATATACACTGTTCGAATAGTGGTGCTTTATTAAATCTTCCCTCATCTTTATTTAATACCGTTCGGGTCGGTATGTTAGCCTATGGTATTGCACCATCTGATGAGGTTACAATGGATATTAATGTAGAACCTGTTATGAGTTTTTGTGGCCCAATAGTGAATGTTAGAAGAGTAGAGCCTGGAACCCAAGTAAGTTACGGAGGTGTTTATATGACTGAACGCTCAACTAATATAGGGGTTGTGCAAACAGGTTTTGCAGATGGTTTTCCTAGACCATGGTATAAAAATGGTCACATAAGCTATAAAGGGGAAATATATGATATTGCAGGCAGAGTATGCATGGATCAGTTTATGGTTGATTTTGGTGATATGGAGCCAAGGCTAGGAGATGAGGTATTAATTTTCGGTAAAAAAGATGACGACCATATCTCTCTTGAATCAATTGCAAAGAATATTGATACCACTACATATGTACTATTAACTGCTATACAAGGAAGAACCGAGAGAATAACTATTTGATCTATTACCTATGATATTTTGACCCTTTTTTAATTGAAATTGCCCTAAATATTTGTTCTGCGAGAACCAATAGAGCCATTTCATGTGGCAAGGTCAGATTAGATAAGGATAGGATACTTTTCGACTCTTTTTCAATTACTTGAGGGTGACCGTCAGGGCCTCCAATAAAAAAGGTCAAATCTTGAGTTCTTTCAAAAATATATTCTGAAAATTGTTTTGATGATAATTGCTTCCCATCTTCAGAGACGCATATGGTATAATTATTAGAATGAAGATATGGCTTCAATTTTTGATCAAGTTTTTTACCGCTACTTTCCTTTAAAATAATGAGATCTGTTTTAACATCTTGATCTATCCATTTAAGATATTCAAGAATTCTCTGCTGGTATATCTTTTCTTTTATTTTTCCAACAACTACGATCTTAATATTCATTATTCCTATTTAAATATATATAAGAACTATTGAATAATAGGTTTATTTAAGATTTTTAATTATATGTGATGCTAAATGTAGGAGATGGCTGATCTGTAAAAATTATTTTTTCACAGGTTCTGTAGGGGTTGCCCTTACCCAGGAACGCCTATTCTGGAATGCTTCTATTTTAAGATCAGCCCAATCTTCAATTATTTCAGTTAGTTGAGCTGATTCTTCAGGATGTTCCGATAAATTATCATTAATAAGGCTAAGAAGTTGCCCTTTACGTTCTTGGACTTGTCCATAAGTAGCAATTTCTTCTTTAGATATTTCATCTTTTTCTGCTAGGGTCTGTTCTCTATTTTTTTCTGCAACTGATTTTTTATCCTTTAAATGTTCAGATATTGCATAAAGCATTACTATTAGAATAACTATTAAAACAATTGTGTTAATATCCATTATAATTCTCCTTTAGAATCCCATTCCACTTGGATTGATACCAAGTATATTTACCCACCATAGAATAACGATAGCAGATAGAGCTAAGAGCGCTGCAGGCCATCCCAGAGTAGCCATACGAATGAAGTCTTTTGATTCCAATTGTCCACTAGCATAAACAATAGAGCTTGCAGGAGTACCTATCACAAGCCAGTATGCCATCGAAGTAGCAATGGCTAGACCAACTCCTACTAGAACCGGGTTTGTCCCTGAACTGATCGCCATATCAAGGACTACAGGACCAATGACAGCAACAGTAGCTCCAGCACTCATAAGGTTAGTAAGTACTGCGCCAATGACACACATGAGTATTACCAATCCTATGCCTGAGTTCAATCCTAAAGGTGCAACCATCATCATTATTTGGTCCGCAAACCAGCTTGATGCACCTGTGGTTTTAAAAACAGAGCCTAGACTAATACATCCGGCATATAAGACAATCACACCCCAGCTAACTTTTTCTTCATAATCTTTCCATGATGTCAGTCCAAATAACATGTATAAAACAGCTCCTGTAATTGCAATACCACCTAGGCCAAGTGAGAAACCAAGAATATCTTTCACCAGGGATTTATCTGTTATCCATAAGAAAACCACTAGCATCATAATTGCAGCGACGAGTTTTTGTTGAACAGTCATCGCTCCATGTTTTTCAAGATCTTTTTTTAGTAGTCCAACTGCTTCACCCAGATCGTCTACTTCAGGTTTAAATAAAATAGGTAAAAGAAATGCCATTACAACTGACATTACAATAGTATACATCACACCCATGGAGATCCATTGTACAAAAGAAACATCAATCCCATAATCACCAAGAAAACCGATCATTAGAGCATTTCGTGCACCGCCAGTAGGGCTCATTGGGCCACCTATCATACAACCAACAGCAATGGTAACCATAAGTAAGGTTCCTAGTTTCGGAGAGGGGGTAGATTTATTTGTTAATGTATAGAGTGCAAGTGCGATAGGTACATACATTGCGGCCACAGCATGTTCACCCACAAAAGCGGTAGGGATTGCAGTACCCAAAAGGATTCCGATTACAATTGATCTAGTTTTTGTACCAGCCAAATTTACAACCAACATACCTACTCGTTTATCAAGCCCATACTTGACAAGAGTTGCGCCTAGGGCCAATGAACCCGCAATAAACCATACAGCATCATGTGCATATGTGAGAGCGATTGTCTTAGGTGCCGTAATACCAAAGAAGAGTTGAATCAACCCGATCAATAATGCAACTGCAGGCATTGGCACAGCTTCTGTGGCAAAGAATACCACGCATGTCGCAAGTAATGCAATTGTCAACTTGATGTGGGTTGCTTTTAGTGTCACATCAGCGGATCCATTATCACCAAATAATTCCTGCGCCTTGGCTGTCATTGAATCTGGTGTGGGTAATAGAATACCAATTAGAATAAATACTATTGCACCGATCCCAAACCATTTGAAATCAGTCGTTTTGGCGAAACCGCCACTGTTATTATTATTTGTATCGCTCATAAGTGCGCTAAATGTGGCAAAAAAAAGGTTTAAAATCAATAGTGTGAATCAATTCAGGGTTTCCTTTGTTGATTTCATCTTGTTCCGGCTAATTTCAAGCAATCATATGATAACGATAAGATCATTCATTTTATTTATATTTATTATCTCAGCTAATGTGCATGGAGATGATTCGACCTCAACTAGTTTTAAATATTCAAAGATCATTTCTACACCTGATCTATCATTTTTCTCTAATGTGTATACAGGGCTCGATATCATTGAGCAAATGGATTTTAAACCTTTAAAAAATAAATCAATTGCATTGCTGACAAATCATACTGCTGTGAATCGAAATGGGAAACACATTCTTGATATTCTTAAAGATTTCAAAGATGTTAAGATTTCATTTTTATTAGCATTAGAGTATGGTATCTGGGGCATAGATGATAATCGTGCAAAAATGATTGGTAGAGACCAAGTCGATCCCATTCATGGTGCTCAAATAATTGATCTATTCAATACATATCTTTATCCTCCACATTGGGTAATGGATAAAATAGACCTTGTCCTCATAGATTTCCAAGAGACTGGTAGCAGATACTCAACTTTTATAGCTACAATGTCAAAGGTACTCGAGGCAGCATCGAATCACCAGGTACCTGTTATGGTTTTAGATCGACCTAACCCAATTAGGGGAGATATAGTGGATGGTCCAGTGCCAAGGACGGAATTTCAATCGTTTGAATCATATCATTTATTTCCAATTCGTCATGGTTTGACGCTTGGCGAATCCTCTTTGATTATAAATGAGATGGGATGGACAAAAGATTCAAAAAGAGTTGATCTTAGTATAATCCCTATGTCTAACTGGGACCGAGAAATGTGGTATGATCAAACCAAATTAGTTTGGCGTGATCCTAAACCATTTCTTACTGATCAAGTTAATTTATTGGCATACACAGGCATGGACCTTTTTAGGGGTACAAATATGAATATAGGTTTTGGAACTGATACTCCTTATTTAGTCGTGGGAGCTCCTTGGTTAGCGACTTCATTTCTTTTAACAAAACTTAATGAACAAGAACTACCAGGTGTAGAATTCAAGGAAGTTAAATATCGTCCTAGTGGTTCAATCTATCATACAAAAGTCCCAAAATTTGATGGTCAATCTTGTAGTGGTATTAGGATAATGATCAAGGATAAAAATAAATATGAACCTGTAGTAACAGCTACAACAATGATGCTTTATATCCAGCGACTTCACCCGCGAGAATTCCAATGGGAAAAGGATGGCTATGTAGATAAGCTATTTGGTTCAAATGAACTACGTGTCATAGCAGCACAAAATAAGCCACCAGGTCATTTACCAGCAATTTGGGCCAGAGATGTTTACAAATTCAGTGAGTTTAGGCAACCGTTTCTTATATACTAGATGAGAATTCTCACTTTTCTTTTCACTGCCCAATTATTTATAAATGGACAGATTTTACCAACAGTTCCTAGCAATGTATTTCGTATTTCTTTAGGTACAAATACCTCTGAAACGTCTTGGGACATAGAAGATAATAGATTTTCTTTGCAAGGCATTGGGCGGAAGTATTTTGATCATATGACCCACAATGACTCTATTCGCTTTTCATCCAATTTTGATCTATACCATACTGGTACAGTATATATTGATTCTATAAATACTGTAGAGGATTGGATGACGAATTTTAATACAATGTATGGATTTTCATTGCCTACCTTAGGTTCACAAAATATAGACACAACAAAAGGGATGGCGCCTGAGGGTATCTTTTCAGAAAGACGAAAAAAGAAGGTCACTGGCAGAAGGTTAAACATAGAATACGGCATGTCCAATGAGATAACACTAAGTGCATCTATCCCAATTATTGATTCATATGTTGTCGACCAATCTTTTTCGGATTATTCAATAGGCTCGATTCAAGGTGCACAAATACTTGTGGATTACCATCAAGATGCAAGGCAGCAGTTTAATTCATTTATGAACTCGAATACCTTTTCGAATCTACGACGTGGACTTAAAGACACACTCGAATTAATATATAATATGTACTATACCAATAATGGAGATTATTCTGTTAAATGGGCTTTCCATTCTCAAGATGATCCAATTAATAATCTTTTAGTTGACCAAATATTTCTGCCACCAGGAATTAATAAAGATTCTGTATCACTATCAGATCTGGTATCATACTATTACCCTGCACAAAAGAAGGGAGAGGGAATAGATGATATTAAAATTGGTATTACTGCATTACTCGCCGGCACGCCTGCGTGGGCATTAGATAGCCTAGGCGAATCTATATATGGACAGATGTTTATAACGGTACCATATGGGAAAACCCTATCACAGTTTATTGATGTAAGAAGAAAACAGTTCAATGAAATTCAAATAGGAAGAGGTATAAGTAGAATTTCTGTTGGTTTTTATGGTAGTAAAAATTTTAAATATAAATATAGTGGCAGAGTTTACGGACAGACATTATTACAGTTCAGTACCACCAGCACTCTGAACACACCGGCTCTTTTATTTTCAGGCGGTCATACGAACCCCGATTCAATATTAAGTTTGGTAGGAAACAGCTATAAATTTGACCAAGGATCTGGTGTGACACTGAATCTGGGGACGGAGATTGAAAGGTTGAAAAATAGGTTACGTTTTCGTGTAGAGTTATTAACGACCTATAAGGGCCAGGATAATTATATTTCAAATGATCCAGAATGGGATCTTTGGATGGAGAAATATGCTGGAAATTCACCATCTTATAATAGGACAGATATCAAAGCAGAGTTTTGGCTTATGAATTCATTATCAAAAAATCGTTTTGGACCTATCCCATTCGACTTATACGCTGGGGCAACAAGTACCATAGCTGCTAATAACATAGATACAGGCTGGAAAATTTATGCAGGTATCGCAACATATTATCAAGGCTGGTAGGATCAATAATGCAAGATAGAAAAAAAGTATTTTCTTGGGCATTTTACGACTGGGCAAATTCTGCTTATTCGACTACAGTTATGGCCGGGTTCTTCCCATTATTTTTTGAAAAATTTTATTCTAACCCTGACGATGTCATACAAAGTACTTACCAGCTTGGAATTGCAAATTCAGTTTCTAGTATAGTCATCGCATTGTTTGCCCCAATCCTAGGAGCTATTGCAGATAGAGGTTCAGCCAAAAAGAAATTATTGATCACTTTTGCTTTCTTAGGGGTGTTAATGACAGCTGCACTATGGTTTGTTGGGCAGGGCGAGTGGAAGCTAGCTGTTTTCTTTTACGTGATGGCAACCATTGGCTTTATGGCTGGGAATATATTTTATGATTCTCTTTTACCAGCAGTAGCAAATAGAGATAAGGTAGACTATGTATCAGCTCTAGGATATTCTCTAGGCTATCTTGGTGGAGGCCTTTTATTTCTTGTAAATGTTCTCATGTATTTACATCCTGATTGGTTTGGGATTCCTGATTCTTCCACTGCTATCCGACTTTCATTTCTTTCTGTCGCTGTTTGGTGGGGTATTTTTACTTTACCTGTTATTTTTTTCGTACCTGAGCCAGAAAGTAATGATACGGTACCTCTTCATAAAGCAATCTCTGGAGGGCTAGCACAGCTAAAACAAACATATAATCATATTCGGGAAATGAAAATCATTGGGACTTTTCTTTTAGCATTCTGGTTGTATGAAGATGGTGTGGCAACTATTGTAAGGATGGCAGTTAAGATTGGTTCATCATTAGGTTTTGCAGCAGGTGATCTTATAACAGCCATACTTATGGTTCAGTTCATAGGGTTTCCTGCGGCATTACTATATAATTGGTTTGCAAAAAATGTTGGAATTAAAAATGCTGTATTAATCGCAATAGGGGGTTATGGAATAATAACCCTACTTGGATATTTTATGACGGAAAGGATACATTTTTATATTCTTGCTGCTTTGATAGGTCTTTTTCAAGGAGGCATACAATCACTTAGTCGGAGCCTTTTTACAAGGCTAGTTCCCAAGAATAAAGAAGCAGAGTTTTTTGGATTCTATAATATGCTTGGAAAATTTGCTGCTGTTATTGGTCCGGTGATGGTTGGACATATAACTTTATTGACAGGAAATCCCAGAACGGGTATTCTTTCTATTGTGGTTCTCTTTATTTTAGGTGGTATACTACTTATGAAAGTAGACTTTAAAGAAGGGGAAAGGATTGCAAAGGAATTTGGAGAAAATTAAATGCCTAAATATGTTGATTTAAAATTCTATTGTGATTTAATTTTAAACTAGATTCAGCCCCGTTGATGTGGCGTGCTCTTCAGGGAAAACAGTTTTTTCCGAGGGTTTTTCGACGGGGCTTTTTCAATTTTACTTAAAATGAATTCACCTATAATTAGATATTCCCAACTTGTAATGCCCCAGGATGCCAATGTACTTGGTACGCTTTTTGGCGGTCAGATGGTATCGTGGATGGATATTTCTGCATCGAAGGCCGTTCACCGTTTTTTAAAAGATACAAATGCAGATGCCGCACTTACACGAGCAATTGATGCAATTGAATTCAAGGAACCAGTGCATGTAGGCAATTGGGTAAACTTTGAAGCTAAGATCATTTCTACAGGAAGATCATCCATCCATATACAGATAGATGCTTATAAAGAGACGAAAGAGCTTGATAAGCTTTTAGCCTGTACAGCTAGGTTCACTTTTGTTTCAGTAAAAAAACTACAAGATGGGACCTATGAAAAAGTTGATCATAATAAGACGGTATAAAGGTCATGGCAGATAATACATTTAAGCCTCAACCTAAAATCTCGGAAAGAGCACATATCTCTTCATTGGAACAATATGGAGAACTCTACAAGCGTTCAATCAATGACCCAACAGAGTTCTGGGAGGAAATTGCTCAAAGACTTGATTGGTATAAGCCTTGGAATAAGGTGAGGGAGTTTGACTTTGTTAACGGGGAAATAGAATGGTTCTCTGGAGGAGAATTAAATGCTTGTTATAATTGTATAGATAGACATATCAATGAAGGTCATGGTGAAGATATTGCTATTATTTGGGAAGGGAATGACCCAAATCAATCTAGAAAATTTTCCTATAATGATCTTTTGAAAGAAGTATCTCAATTTGCAAATGCCCTAAAAGAACTAGGCGTGCAGAAAGGGGATAGAGTTTGTTTATACATGCAAATGATTCCTGAATTAGCTATCGCTGTTTTGGCGTGCGCACGTATTGGTGCAGTTCATTCTGTGGTTTTTGGAGCTTTCTCAAGTGACTCTTTGAGAGACCGTATTAATGATTCGGAATGCAAGATCTTGGTAACACAGGACACTGGTGTACGAGGGACCAAGCAAAATATTCCGATGAAGGCAAATGCCGATCAGGCTTTATTTGATACTCCATCTATCGAACATGTTATAGTTGTACGAAGGACAGGAGAGCCTGTTAATATGGATGCCAAGCGTGATCTTTGGTGGCATGAAGCAACATCTGGAGTCAGTGCAAGATGTGAACCTGTGGCTATGGACTCTGAAGACCCTCTTTTTATCTTATACACGTCTGGATCGACAGGTAAGCCTAAAGGTGTATTGCACACAACAGGTGGTTACTTGGTTTACGCGTCATTCACTCATCAAATGGTATTTGATTACCATCCAGGAGATATTTATTGGTGTACAGCTGATCTGGGTTGGATAACAGGTCATTCCTATATTGTTTATGGCCCATTATCGAATCGAGCGACAACCATTATGTTTGAAGGTGTACCAAATTATCCAGATTTTGGTCGCTTTTGGGATGTGGTTGACAAACATAAAGTCAATCAATTCTATACAGCACCTACAGCTTTACGCGCATTGATGAAAGAGGGAAATGAATGGGTTTCTTCTAGAGATCTATCTTCCTTGAGATTACTAGGTACGGTTGGAGAACCAATAAAAGAACCAGAGTGGAAGTGGTATTATGATATTGTTGGCCAAGGACAATGTCCAATTGTTGATACGTGGTGGCAAACAGAGACAGGCGGTATTTTGATCACGCCTTTGCCTGGTGCGACACCTACTAAACCTGGTTCTGCAACCTTGCCATTTTTTGGAGTAGAACCTGTATTATTAACTGAAGATGGAAAAGAGATAGAAGGAAACAATGTGTCTGGTTTACTGGCATTGAGATCATCATGGCCAGGACAAATGCGGACTATCTATGGAGACCATAAGCGATTTATTGATGTATATTTTTCTCAATGCCCAGGCTATTATTTTACAGGAGATGGTGCGCGAAGGGATGAAGATGGTTACTATTGGATTACTGGACGTGTGGATGATGTATTGAATGTTTCTGGACATAGAATTGGTACGGCTGAGGTAGAGGGTGCTATAGGGAAAGCAAATGGTGTTGCTGAAGCTGCTGTTGTTGGCTTTCCACATGATATAAAGGGACAGGGCATCTATGCATTTGTAACTCTTATGACCGGAGTAAATGAGTCAGATGAAATATATAGTGGTATTTTAGAATCTGTCAAAAAAGACATTGGTCCACACGCTAAGCCTGATGAGATACAGTTCACACCTGCATTACCTAAGACCAGATCGGGAAAGATCATGCGTAGAATTTTAAGGAAAATAGCAGAAGGTGACCTAGATAATATGGGTGATACTTCAACACTTGCAGACCCTAGTGTTGTAGAAAGTCTTACGAAAGGACAGTAGTTAATTTTTTATTCATATCCCTTACTCTCTTCGTTAGCATCCTCACTATTTGCCTCATAATATCAGGATTACTTGCCATAAGTTCATAAAAACCTTCTTGATCTATTTTCAATAAGATGCTGTCCTCAATAGCAGTAGCCCCAGCCGATCTGGGTTCTTGATCTAATAATGCCATTTCACCGATGCAATGACCGCCCTCTAAAATTGCTATTGATTTATTATCCTGAGTCACATTTATCTTACCAGAAATAATAACAAATAATGAATCCCCTTGTTCACCTTCCATGAATATGTTATCGTTTTGCCCGGTTTCTATTTCAACTGAGATTTGTGCTATTTTTGATAAAATATCTCCGGGTATTGTTTGAAAAAGATCAACAGATTTTAACAAAAGGGTTTTTTCGAGTATTGAATACATTGTTTGTGACTCCTGGCTTGAAAGATTATTATGCAAAAAATTTCGGTTAAGATAATCTCGTTCTGAATTAGTAAAAAGTTTAGTGTCTAATAGGTGTTCGGGTATCTTATCCCACTTTACTCTTTTTAAAACGGCAGTGTTTTCATTTTTTAGAAGATATTGGGTTGCAATACTTGTTTTCCATTGATGTGGATTCTCGATCCAGTAGATGAGCATCTCATCTTTTGAAGATAAACCTTGGTTGAAAAACTCATTCGCAAATGATAACGGATCCGACTCTGGATCTATTAAAGGAATGAGTATTTTAATGGTGTTCGAAGAAAAGGTAGACTCTACAAGCTCCAGCACAAGCGGAATTAACTCCATGTCTCCGCTTTCAATATATCTTATGTATGTCTCAATGGGCACATTAGGATCTTTGAGAGTACCAAGTTTCAATATTATACGTGTTATTAATATGAGATCATTTTCAATGTGATCTATCACGAGATCTGCTCTGGTATTTTTGTATATATCGTGTTTAAAACTATGTAACTGATATGCTCTCTTTGCTAAGGTCTGTATATTATTATCTACTTTTTTAAGTTCAGAGTTTTCAAGGTTTCTTGACTTCGAAATTTTTATTAATGCATTACTAGCCTCATCTATAATGGAGAGGTCTGGGTTATCAATACATGATAATATCATTTCAACGGTATCTTTCTTATCATAATTATGCATTATTCTTAATATGGCTCTTCGTATGCTTTGTCCGGATTTCTTATCAGACATTACATTTAATAATCTATGGTGGGCCTTATCTTTAGGATAAGAGAGTAATGCTTTCTCTGCATTAATTGCTGTAGATGGCCTAGCTAATAATTTTATAACGTGGTCAAAATAATCGAGGTTTTGGTTTTCACTAATGATAGTTAACACACTATTATTGATATCATTATTATTTGTATTCAGTAAACTTAATATTTGATCATGGGATACAAGATCTGGGGAAGTTCTAAGGAATCCAAGCATCTCATAAATAGTATTTTGGTCGCCACTCTGAAAGTTTTTTTCTATCAATTGTTTTGACTCTTTATGATCCGGGTCGTCAGCCAGTAGTGCGATCGCTGAAGCTGTGCTCAATGCCGTTGATTCATGGTTTAGATAGCCTTTAAGCATGGTTTCAAGTCCCTTGATATTCCTGTCGCTAGCACAGGCAATTGCATAAGGGGAAACACTATCTTGTTTTATTATCTGATCTTGGATCATCTTATCTGGTAATATATTTTGTTGGTTCCATGAAAGTTCAAGGACACCTCTTTGGATTGCAGGAGACCCACCTAAGAATAAATTCTTAATCGAATTTTTCCACGGATCAAGTGGGAGAGTCCATAAAAGATCAAGAGCAAAAAGTTGCTTGAACTCATCTTTTTCATTAAGGACCTTATCTAGTGTCTCTACAGTTTGAGCATCATGTACATCGAATTGTACTTCATCCAGGTTTAATTGTCTATTATCTATGGATCTTACTATCTCTGATACGTAGCCTTCTTTTAATTTAATAGCATCCCATAGCCATATTGCAGTAACTGCAAGTACTATAATACTCAATAGGTAAATATTAGAATCTGTTATCAAGTTTAAGTAAACTAGTAAAAAGATAACTAGTCCTGCAAACCCCTCAACACCGGACTTTAGAGTACCATCAATGATCGGTTTTGAACGCTGCCTTTTTTTTATGCTTAATGGCAACCAGAGTATTTCTTTAATAGCATTGTTAATTGAGAATTTGAACACTTGGTCTGAAAATTTTGTTATGAATACAGTAAGTAATGAACCGACTAGTAAAAAACCAGTTGATCCAAAAGATAGAGTAATGGGGAGTATAATAAGTCCTATGAGTATGCCAAAACGTGTCAGAATAAAACTAGTTACAAAAAACTGCATGATCAATGTTGCAATACCCGTGTACATATAGTAGGTACCAAAAAAGTCCACTAGGTCATTTTGATTTGGAAATGCCTCTGAAGACATGATCTTGAATTGATAATCTATTATTCGAGAAATGAACGCAGAGCATGCAACCATGATCGCAATGGCTTTTAAGTAAGGGTCAAATTGGACCTTGTTATCTTGTATATTTTGTTCAATTTCTTGGATATCTACTTTTATGTAAGGCCTTACAAAATGACTCATTATTATACTGGTGATCAGAAAAATTATTGTCAGGTATAATAGATTCTCAGAGCCGTATATCTCAACAAAGGGTTTAATACTATAACCAGCACCAATAGCTGCAATAGACCCTCCGGCAATGATCAAGGGGAACAGCCGTTTGGCTTGCCTAGGATTAAAAACCTCTCCCGCTAGGATCCAAAATTGCATTATAGATAGAATAGTTATTATCTCCATCCAGATATAGAATGCAGGTATCACCCAGCCTGCCATATGTAGTTGGAAGACTAGCAAAGATATAGAGAAGAAAGATCCAGCAAGGATCATCAGGTTGATCTGATCTTTGTTGGATGTTAATTTTTTATATGCTTCAATTGCCAAAGCCATGAACAGAGCAATGAAGATATACATTAGAGGCAGATATGTTCGATCAAAGTTTATGAGAAATATTGCATCTCGAACAGCTGCACCCGTAATACAAGCGCCTGTTATACAAAAGAAAATAATAAATAGGATGAGAATAGGGCGTTTCTCATTGGGTCTGATCTTTAAAAAGTTCATAAGGTGGTCGTAAAAGTTAGAATAAACATAGTGTGTTTAAAATGTAGATTATATTCATGAAAATATTATATCATATATTTAATTTCATTACCTATTATGACTTATAAATACTAAAAGGAATCTTATGGCACACATAACTAAAGTAGATGTTTCTAATGAATCATGGAATGAGACCAATGCTGGGCTCATCGCCGTTGGTGTTTTCCAAGACAAGAGTTTTACTACAATGGCTAGTAATATAAATGATAGCAATGATGGTGTCTTATCAAAAGCTATTGAAATGGGAGATGTCAAAGGCAAGAATGGCGAATCTAATCTATTCTATATAGATGGTCAAAGAATTCAATTGTTAGGATTGGGTAAGAAAGAAGAATTAAACCCCGACACTATGCGATTGGCCGCAGGCCGTGCATCTAGATTAGCAATAGATAAGAAGATCGATCATATTGCAATAGAATGTCCGTCAAATGAAAATGAGATATGCCAGGCATTGGCAGAAGGCCTGGTGTTAGGTAGTTATCAATTTTTAGATTATAAGACAAAAGAAAAGAATGCTTTCGAGCTAAAGTCAGCAACAGTTCTAGGGTCTGATAAAAATGAAATATCAAAAGGAGCAATGATCGGTAATGCAGTTTGTTTTGCTAGAGACCTGGGAAATCATCCTGGCAATGTGACGACTCCCAGCAAATTAGCAGCATCTGCAAAAGATATTGCAGATGAAGGCGGTATGGATCTGACAGTATTTGAAAGAGAAGAGTTCACAGAAATGGGGATGGGTGGTCTCGCAGGTGTAGCACAAGGTACGGATGAGCCGCCAAAATTCATTATTCTAGAGTATATGAAAGGTGGTGACAAAAAGCCTAAGGTATTAGTAGGCAAGGGATTGACATTTGACTCAGGTGGTATATCGATCAAACCCGCTGGGAGAATGGATGAAATGAAATATGATATGTGTGGTTCTGCGGTTGTCCTTGGAGTTTTTAAAGCACTTGCTTTGTTAAAACCTGAACTGAACGTTGTTGGCATCATTCCATCAACGGAGAATCTAAATGGTGCAAAAGCCTATAAACCTGGTGATATATTAAAAGCTTATAATGGTAAGACCATTGAGGTCCTTAATACAGATGCAGAAGGCCGTTTAATACTTGCTGATGGACTCTCCTATGCTTCTAAACATTATGACCCTGAGTATATACTTGATTTTGCAACCCTCACCGGCGCAATGGTTGTGACCTTAGGACATATTGCAACAGGCGTCATGGGTACAGATGATAATCTTATAGATAAAGTGCTTAAAGCATCAAAAGCAACAGGCGAGAAAGTTTGGGAGTTACCTCTTTGGGAAGAGTTCTGTAAACAGATTCAGAGTTCCATCGCTGATGTCAAGAATCAGGGCTCACCGCCGCAAGCGGGTACTATTGTCGCTGGAGCATTTTTAAAAGAGTTCGTCAAGAAAGGTATTCCGTGGGCCCATTTCGATATTGCTGGGACTGCATGGGGCGGTAAACCTAGCAGTGTTGATCCTAAAGGGAGTGCCACAGGATGGGGCGTGAGATTGGTTTTGGATATGATGGATGTCTAAAACAAGAAATAAGATCAATAGATTCAAGGGGCTAAGATGTTTTTTCATCGGCCCCTTTTTATTTTCTTTATTGTTTTCCGGCCATCCGATCAGCATTGATGGCCTATATGAAGACTGGGAGGATGTTCCTATTGCATATATTGATACGGAAGATGATGATCTAGGCGCAGATTACTCAACTTTGAAGATCACTTATGATTCAGAATTTTTATTCATCTACTTTAATTTTTTTAATGGTGAGTTCTTAATGCAGGATTGGAATGATTTTCATTTATATATTGATGCCGATAATGATTCATCAACCGGACACTATGTACATGGTATTGGTGCAGAACTAGATTGGACCTTTGGAGATAGATCGGGTTATAAACATGTAGAAGGGCAACAGAGCGAACTCTATCAAAATGATCTCACACTGCGTATTGCACCTACTATCACATCGACAGAATTTGAAGTTGCAATTGCAAGAGGCTCTTCTCCTCTCACACTGAATGGTTCCCAATCATTTACAGGTGGTAAACTTGTTCTTTCAGAGATAGAAGAAGGTGGTGACCTTATTCCAAATGAATCAGGAGGAGTTTCATTTACGATTGGAGAAGACTATGTGGTTTCACCACAACCAATTACTCTTGAAAGATCTAATGAAGACGATATAAGGGTCGTATCATATAATACGTGGAATGAAGGTATCCTTGACAATGATAGGCAAATACATTTTAAACGAATCTTGCAATCACTTGATCCAGATATTATTGCACTTCAGGAACATGGAGATTGGGATGATATAGATGATATTATTCAATCTTGGTTTCCCGATGAGGAATGGTATGCAAGTTGGACCTATAGGGATTTGGTTGTGCTATCAAGATTTCCAGTTATTAGTGACGCGAATATGATCAGTTCAGAACGGACAATGGCCGTATTGTTGGATACTGAAGGTGAGCTTGGAGAAGATCTACTAATCTTTAATTCTCATCTATCATGCTGTGATAATAATGAAGACCGACAGCAGCAGGTAGATGAATTTGCAGGCGCGTGGAGAGAATGGGTTACAGATGGTGCAGGTCCATTTGAGTTAGAATATGGTGCTCCTTTTATTCATGTAGGGGACTTTAATTATGTTGGATATAGGCAGCAGGTTGAGACTATAAGAGATGGAGATATTGAAGATGAAGATCAATATGGAAATGATTTTTTACCTGATTGGGACTCCACTAGTATTATTGATCTATTCCCACGCCATACTCATAAACGCATGGGGTATACATGGCGGAAAGATGGTTCATCATTTAATCCAGGTAAACTAGACTATGTTTTTTATTCAGACGCAACGATTGATGCGGGTAAATATTATATATTGAACACACTTGCAATGGATGACCTTGCTTTAGATTATTATGGATTACAATGGGAGGATACTCAAATTGCTTCAGATCATTTGCCCATAGTATTTGATATATCTATTAATAATGAGGTGGATATTGAGAAAGAACATATCTTGCCTATTGCACCCATATTATACCCAAATTATCCGAACCCATTTAATTCGAATACTGCTATCGCTTTTTATTTATCGGAACCAGCAATAATTGACCTATCTATCATTGATGTTCTGGGCAATACTGTAAAGAATTTAATTCATGAAAACCGACCAGCGGGCAATTCTTCAATTAATTGGGATGGTAAGAATATGATGGGAGAGAGTATGACCTCTGGAATATACTTCTATCTGTTGAAGGTCAATGGAATGTCTATGAAAAGAAAGATGGTGTTACTTAAATGATCAGAATCGTGTTATAGTTTGGAGGTCTTTTTTTGAATCATATGATCATAAACGTTTAATATATTATGTGTGTAGTCCTTTAAAGATATTAGTGGGATAATATAATGGCATCAGAATCTAAACGAAAATTAGCTGCGATCGTCTTCACAGATATCGTTGGTTTTACGAGATTATCTGCTGAGAATGAGCCCGCAGCATTAGAATTATTAGATAAGCAAAGGGAGCTCTTACAACCCATCGTTCATTCATACAGAGGTGAATGGCTAAAAGAGATTGGTGATGGTTTATTGCTTACATTTGAGACAAATCTTGATGCTGTAGAATGTGCTGTTGAGATCCAAAAGCAAGTTCGATCCGTAGATAATCTCAACCTAAGAATAGGAATTCATCAGGGAGAGGTGGTTTTTCAAGGAAACGATGTTATCGGAGATGATGTGAATATAGCATCCCGAATTGAGCCATTTTCTGCATCAGGTGGAATTGCAATATCTGGACGGGTTAACTCGACTTTAGATCGTGACCCGAATTATAAAACAATTTATCTTGGGAAACCCCAACTCCAAGGAGTTACGCAAGAGGTGAAGGCATATTGTATCATTTCTCACGGACTTCCGGAGACCGACCTCTCGCAGGTCAAGGCAAAGCTTGCTCCCGATGACAAAACAGGTTTTGAATGGACTAAAATGTCAGTATTAGGAGCTACCGCTTCTATAGTTGGAATCCTTACCCTAGCAGTACTTGGTCTATCGGGGTTATCTGCTGATGGAGATGAGATTCCATCGATAGCTATACTCTATATGAAGAATCTTGGTGATGCGGATGATGAACCATGGGCATATGGACTTACAGAGGACCTTATTATCGAAATGAGTCGCCTTGGTAACATCCGTGTTGCTTCAATGAACTCTATTACAAAATATAAAGACTCTGATCTATCTGAAATTGACATTGCGAGGGAATTAGATGTGGGATACACCTTATCAAGTAGTATTGTACGTTCAGAAGGACAATTCAATCTTCGATGCCAATTGCAAGACCATAATAAAAATCTTACTCTTTTTGGAAATAAATGGACGGAAAGTCTTGAAAATGCATCACTTATTGTCAATAACCTTGCTGATAGTCTTTCAAGTAAACTGACCTATAAAAAAAGTGACCATGAGCTGGTCAGCGAAACATATAAAGCTGATCCTGTTGCATATGAATATTTATTAAAAGGGAAATACAAGGTACAGTATCAGCAAAATTCAGAGGATTGGGAAATGGCTGAAAGCCTATTAAATATGTCAACTGAAATAGACCCTAATTTAGCCTCATCCTGGTCATTGTTAGGTTGGATATCATTTCGACAGGGAAAATTCCCAGAAATGAAAAAGTATGCGAAAATGGCTATTAAAACTGGGGAAAAAACAAAAAGTTATGTTGCGGTTGGTCATGCTTATGAGTTAGTTGGTCTCCATCATGAATACGGTAACAATAATCTTGATTCTGCGGCAATATACTACAAGAGATTTGTAGATGTATCTGAAAAAATAGACTATAAAAAAGGGTCCACAGATGCATCAAGACATTTATCCAATCTTTTGATAAAACAAGGAAAGAAGGATGAAGGTTTACTATACATGGATAGTTCTATTGATATTGCGAGAAAATATGGTGATAAACATGAGCTCGCATTGATATTGCCGAATTATGCAGACCTATTACTTGAGGATGGTCAAATTGAACAGGCAATATCAATTCTAGAAGAAGCAGATGGATTAGCGCAAAAATATAAGAAGCAGGTGGCAGCTCAATCGGTCGCAGGCATTTATTCAGATTACTATACATCTATTGGTGACCTAGAGAATGCTTATAGATATACTATCAAAGCATTTAGGATCGCAGAAGAATTAAATCAGGAACTCATTAGTTTTGGTTCCTATGTGAGAATGTGTGAGTCTCATTTTTATAGTGGCCGTATTGATAGTACATTTTTTTATTTAGAGAAGATCACAACACTAACGGAGCAACTTCAAATACCATTCATGGTGTTATTATCAAATTATTATTCAGGAAGATATCACTTTTATAATGGCGACCATAATAGCTCCGTAGAACATTTTAATTTTCTCATAGAGAACATACCTGATGATTTTGACCTAAGTATGAGAGTCGTTCCAAAAGCATTCAATTCTATCAACTATAAAAACATGGGTCAGCCTAAAAGATCTTTAGAGTATATTGACATGATCAAAAATGAAATAGGCAAAGATGATAAGTTCGAGGAAATGGAATATTATAATATCCTTATACAGGCTTTAGAGGAAAATAATGAACAAGATTTAGCAAAAAAGTATCTGCTTGATGCATATGATATTATCATGCAGAGATCTTTTAAGGTCAGGGATAGGAAACTGAGAAATGATTTCTTAGAAAAAAATTACTGGAATCAAAAGATTATAACCTTATACAATAAATTCAATAGTTGATCTCATAACAATTATTCTATCATTTTTATATTATTTCATTATGCATTAATGCGTCATTAGCTATACATAAATATGACAATTCTGTTAGGGCTTTTTGATGCGCTATAGTTAAAATTAGTCACGTTAAATCGTGCATTATATTAAGGAGAGGAAAATGCTTAGATCATTGAATATATATATATTGCTGATTACTTCAATTCTTATCGCGGATGAAGGTTCAATATCTGGCCAAGTGCAAGACTTATCCAGCCCGCTGTATGGAGCCAATGTTTTCCTTGTTGGAACTTCTATGGGTGCGACCACTGATTCATCAGGTAAGTATCTTATTGAGGGTATCCCAGTTGGTAAGTATATATTGCAAGCAGACTATATCGGTTATGAATCAGTTAGCATAGATCTATATATATCAGAGAGCGATGAAGCATCAGAAGAGCTTTCCGAATCAAATTTTTCAGCTAAACTTGGACTAGAAGATGACGAATCATCTGATATTATTAAGGGTAATTCACTCCGTAATATTGATTTTACACTAGAAGCTTCATCCTTAGGACTTAATGAAATTGTAGTATCTGCTTCAAGAAAAAAAGAAAAGATAACTGATGCACCTAGTGTTGTTTCAGTTGTGAATCAACAGACGATTAGAAGAAGAGTAGGAGTAACTGATTTTAATAGACTAGCCAGCTTTGCTAAGGGAGTTGATGTCACATATTATGGTATACAAGGTGCTCAGATCAATGCAAGAGGTTTTGATGGTGCTTATAGTACACGATTCAGACAATTTGCTGATGGGGTCTATCTAGGTGAATCAGTATCAGGCCAGGTATACTCTGTAATTTCTGGGCCACCCAAAGAATCAATCTCAAGATTAGAGGTGCTATTCGGACCACAGGCAGCACTATATGGCCCAGATGCCTCGCAGGGTTTGCTTAATATCATAACAAAGCACCCAATGGAAGATGAAACAAATGAGATTAATTTTAGTATTTCCAATTTAAATGATCCTCGCTTGGGAGCTAGATTTGTGAAAAACTTTGATAAAGTTTCCATAGATATAAGTGGAGAGGCAAAAATTGCTTCAGAACTACCTTATGGTAATAAGGATGATGAGATATACTGGGTAGTGGGTGATACTTTGTATTTGAATGATGATCTATACGATCCGCTCGAAATGAGCAAAAATCAATTAAGAACTAATATCTACTATAGGATCAACAAGCTCAATGAGTTTTCCGTATTTTATAATTATGTAGAGGGCAAAGGTTATGCCATGGGTAGTCTTGGTCCTATTTACAATAGAGGTCTCAATAGACATCAATATGGATTTAGATTTAATAATAATAACCACTTTTTTAGATTCCTCAGAACAAATCAAATTGCTGATGCAGCGTTCATGCTCAGTCTTGGACTAACACAGGTCATAAACAGGAATCCGGATGGTACTAGCCTTTCATGGCAAGAAGCACTTGAAAAATTTGAAGATTACGACCAAGGTTGGTGGTTAAAATACAATAGTGATGATTTCTTGGTGGATTATCAATATAATAAGAAACTGACAGATAGATTGAATTTAGTTGCAGGACTAGATTATGAATTCAAGGATCCATATACTGATAGGACAACCATAAATGATCATGGGGTGAGTCCAATCACTGGTGCTACTGGTGGTAAGGATATCTATGAATATAGATATGGTGTTTATGGGCAGGTTGACCTTTTGATCAATAATGAGTACACCATAAACACTTCTGTACGGTTTGATAATCATGAATACTATGGTAATAGTATCTCCCCAAGGGCATCTATAGTAAGAAAGAATTTTCTTAATGGAAATTTAAAATTAATAGCTGGAACAGGATTTAAAGCCCCGACGCTTTTAGAAAGAAATGTCTATGCTGGTCAAAGAAATATTGCGAATGGAAAAGCAGGTGATCCTGACCCTGTTCTTGGCGAATATGGAGTTATATATCCACATGATTGGGTAATGGATGCAGTTTCTATGGGCTCATCTGATGGATTTACGATTGTAGATTTTCAAGATATGGATGGAGACGGTGTATATAGTGATCAGGATGTACTCATTAATAGTAAATATATTGAGCCATTACAATTGGAGGAACATCAATCACTTGAGCTAGCATATACTGGTCTTATCAATAAGAAAAATCTTTTTGAATGTAACTTTTATACTGGAAGATATAAGAATTTCAAAGGTCCATTGACTGTATTTGGTGTTACTGGCCCCGGATGGGTCTATGTTGTGCAAGCATTCCCCAATCCATTACCAATTGATGGTATTAGGCAAATAAATTATGGTAATAAACTTATAGACCCAGACCCCGTTCCACAGTTTACATATGCCCTGGCCTATCCTACATTGCCTCTTGATGTTACATTTTTTGGTTTTGAGACAGGATGGAGGCATCTTCAAGATAAATATGAGTTATCCATGAATTTTTCCTATTTCAATGATGATGATCTTGTTAACAAAAGAAAAAAGGGAGAGAGGTATTTAAACTATCTTTCAGCGACCGATCTTTCTGATAGCATATATATTGATTATCATGATTATGTCAATATCTATAGCAATACACCAAATTTAAAAGGCTCTCTTTCACTGACATATTTCGATAGCTTCATCAAAGGGTTGACCACTGTATTTACAGTTAAAGGTACTTCGCCTTATGATTTTGTAAGTGGATATTTTGAAGCTACGGAAGAGGGTAAAGGTGAAGAGTCGCAGGTTGGGCAATCATGGTCTGTTAATCCTGGGCAAATTGGAGGAGAATTCTATTCAGACCTAGACTTTGTATATGAAGTTAATAACAATATCAATATTGGATTCTCTATAAAAAACTTATTCGAATCCCAAGCTCCTACGTACCCTTTATCTCCAAAGATACCAAGGTATTTTCTTATAGAGACAGGATATAATTTTTAGAAGCGAAGGAAAATTTTTGATCCATAATATGAAATTAAACGGAGAAAATAGATGAAAAAACTTATTGTCATTCTTCCCTTATTGGTTGGAATGAAAATATTTGCAGATGATGGGTCTGTCCAAGGTAGCGTCCAAGACAGATCTGGTGAACCATTATGGGGAGCCAATGTATATCTTCTTAGTACCTCATTTGGTGCTTCAACAGACTCTGCGGGAACCTACCTGATCAAGGATATCCCTGTGGGTAAATATACTCTTGTTTGTGATTATATCGGCTATAGATCTCAAAGTCAAATTATCTATATTTCTGCATATGATGCAGATAGCGATAACGATACTGATCAATCCTATCTTGATAAGATGGGCTTGGAAGAGGATGAGGATATAGGTCTTGATATGATCAAAGGCAATGATCTAAGAGGAATAAACTTTGATCTGGAGGAAGATGTATTTAATAGTCAAGAGGTTGTTGTTACTGGCATCGCATCTGAAAGGTCTGTTGAAGTCTCAGAGGTAGCGGTAACTAGGCTAAAACCAAGAAAATTCAATGAGTCCACATCTTACACTGATTTTGGTTCATTATTGATGGCAAAGGTAAGCGGGCTTGATATTAGAAAAGCGTCTGGTACTGTGGGTGGAGGTTTTAGGTTTGACATGAGAGCGGGGGGCGGATTGAATGGTAACGAACAGCCCGTCGTTTACATTGATGGAATGCGTGTGGTAAATGATGAAATAGGGGGAACAGGATCTAACGCGTTGACCACTGGAGGTCAGGGGATATCTACATTGCTTGACTTCAATCCGGATGATATTGAAAATATTGAAATATTAAAGGGGCCAGCTGCTGCAACTAGCTATGGAACTAATGGTTCCAATGGTATTGTTTTTATTGAAACTAAAAAAGGGAAAGCAGGTCAGGATGGACCAGTATTTAATTACAAGTTTACCTCAGGAATAAATAGTCCTCAGTTCGAGGTCGACCAAGGATTCCAGAACCGTGATCTGTTTCATAGTCTTTTATCGGATGGTGCAATTCGTGATAATTATTTTAGCATGAGTGGTGGGGACTACACTTTCAGACATTTTATATCTTTATCGCAAAGGCATGAAGAGGGAATGGTAATGTGGAAAGATAAAAATTTCTTTGATAGAAATACCCTAAGAGCAAACTTTGATATTATTCCACAGGATAACATAACCCTGAGCTTTAACACATCTTATAGCACACTTGATGCTGTTATGCCACCAAGTGATAATCATATATATAGCATATCCTATAATACCCTAGTAGCCTACAATCCATGGCAAGAGTCAGATAGTGCATCTATCTCACAATTGGGTATTAATTTTAAAACAAAAAGATTAATTAGTTCTGCATCGATCAAATACTATCCTTTTAGTAATATAGATCGCTTTGGACTTAATTCATTTCAACTTAATGCAAAGCTAGGCCTTGATGATGCGGAGCGGCATAATAGCAATTTATTTCCAGCAGGTTATAACTATGCACTCTTTAATACCGGGACTAAAGCATTAGAAAAAACAAATGAAAGAAATACAATATTTGATTTAGGAGCAGCTCACAACTTTAGTACGGGCCAAATGAGCGCTACAACCAGTCTGTCAGCGCAATTTTTTGATCGAAAGTGGGAAGGAATTGAAATTGCTCGAGATTCTTTTGGCCAGAATGCAGTCACTGACATCGGCTCAGGCTCAAACATCACCCTTGCTGGCGAGTGGTTGGGAAATTCAAGGGATGCTGGTGCCATTGTAACTCAAGAAATGTCATTTTTAGATCAGCACTATCTTACATTGAGCTATAGAACGGACTATAGTTCTGCATTGGGGTCTGCATCTAGATCCATTGGGTATCCAGGTATGCGTTTTTCAACAAGATTGGATAAACTCAATTTCGTACCATATCAATTCCAAATGTTAAAATTCAGAGCGGCTTACGGTGAGAGCGGAGTGTTACCCGCTCATACGGATGGCCAGAGCCTATTATGGTCTGGCAGTGTGGGAGGAAGTGGTTCAGGAGCAATGATCTCTGGAGTTGGGAACCCTGATATCGAGCCTGAAAGGATCAAGGAGTTTGAATGGGGGCTGGATATGACCTGGAAAAATTTATTCACACTCGAATTATCTTCATACCAGCAATGGGCTGAGAATTCAGTTATCTATCGTCCTCTTGCACCTTCGCTGGGCTATGGAAATTTGTCTAAGCCAGATAATATTGGGAGTATGGAGATGGAGGGTTTTGAAGCACTATTAAGGGCCTCTCCCATAAGAAAAAAAGACTTAAATGTTAACATGAGTCTGTCCTATAGTTGGAATGATAACATTGTGAAAGAAATGGGTGATCCAGTTTTTGATAACTATGGTCTTGTGACAATTAGAGAAGGATATCCAAAATACTCCTTATGGGGTCAGAATGTAGTGGGCGCTGTAATTGATACTTTTGATCTTGCTTTATTGGGGATGCAGGGCTCGGTTCCTTTCTTTGACCCTGTTAATGGGTATAATTTAGAAGAAGAGGGTTTTCTTGGAAGATTGGTGCCAGAGCATACCGGGAATTTTTCTGTAAATGTTGACTATAAAATCTTTGATTTTTTCATGCTGTTTGAGAGGAAGACCGGGTTTAAAGCAGCTGTTGGAGGCATGTGGTGGGCAACCGGACCAAATAATAATGGTCATACCGGTTGGCTGAGTTCCATGCAAAAACTTGGGCTTGATGGTTTATTTGCCGCATTGAATTTCATTCCTGTAGAAATGACACGTCAGGTTACTCCAATTGTCAATGACGATGAGATTGTTGGTACCATAAACTATGACATCTTTAACGCAACTGGAGGAGCTGTAATACTTCCTGTCGCTGTACCCGGAAGAGAGGCAGAATGGGAGCAAACCACTAATGAATTCGCACAAGCACATCCAGCATTCTCATCAAACTACGCTGAGGATGGAAGCTACACAAGGCTAAGAGAAGTAAGCTTTGGTGTTAATCTTGATAGATATTTGCCCTTACTAAAGCTGGAAAATGCAATTTCTGGTTTAAGGGTATTTGCCTCGGCAAGCAATGTAAAACTTTGGAGACCTAAAGGGACTGTCGGAGTTGATCCAGAGTTGAACATGTCTGGCGCAATTACTGGTCCAGTTGGGACCACTGGTACAGGATATAGGAGCGTTGAGGTTCATACAATGCCCTATCCAACTACTTATAACTTTGGTTTAAATATTAGGTTCTAGATTATGAAAAGAATATTAATTACGTTACAAATGTTAATCCTGATGTTAGGCTGCGAGGCTTTTGTTGAGAACACATCTCCTTCAATTTCCTACGTTACTGATGAGGATATTAATGACCCCGCAAACATCCCATTTCTAATTAATGGTGTATTAAACGATTATTCTCGCGCACATTCCTATGTGTCCCTTTGGGCTGACCTACTTTCTGATGTAATGGTCAATGATGGTAGAGTGCAGGGTTCAACTGATGTTAGGGGAGAATACCTTGATAATGGGACCTATGATCCTACTGTTGGTACATACGCTCCTCCTTACCAGGCTATTGCGCAGGTTTGGAGATCAGCTAATTCCTTAAGATTGAAATTAGATGTAATGGATGGTGACCAATCTGCTGAACAAGAAGGATACTTTACAGCATATTTATACCAGGCTCTTCCATATTATCTCCTTGGAACATATTATGGAAATGGACCAACCTATCCAGATCATGGTGGCGCGACATTGAATGAGAGTGTTTTTATGTCCACAAATGATCTTTATTCTATGGCGCTTGCCTATTTTGATTCTGCAATGGTTTATGCTGACGAGCACCAGCAAAAGATCATTCACTCTCTCATTGGAAGGCAATATCTCTATGCTGGTAATTATTCGGCTTCCGCTCAGCATGCTATTCAAGGATTACAACAAGGCGATGATCCATTCGAGGCAGTCCCAGGTGAGGAAAACCCTTGGCCAAATTGGTACTGGTACGAGGCTGGTAGCAATAGAACTCGCTATACTCTTGCCTCTAGATTTAAACATTTATTGGGTGAGGATTTTGAAGATACAAATGGAAACGGAACATGGGATACGTCAGAAGTATTTATTGACTGTGCTGTTCCTGGTGCAGATGTAGGGCAGGGAGACGGGATCTATAATGGCCCCTCTGAGCCAGAGGAAATCACAAGGCTTCTCATGTCAGCTGCAGCAATGACACCAGGTCAGAGCTATGTAAGGTATTTTCAAATGAAATACCCCGATGCAGATTCCCCGATTCCTGTTATCAATTGGCAGGAGAACCATCTTATTTTAGCTGAACTTGAATTAAGAGGCGAATCAGTTAATGTAAGCGCTGTTGATGCAGTCAATGCGGTGAGAGCTTTCCATGGTCTTTCTTCGCTTGATAGTATCGACCTTAATTTGCTTCTTCATGAGCGAGATAAAGAATTGTTCTGTCAGGGTCAGAGATTAATTGATCAAAACCGTTTTCCTGATTTACTTAGTTGGCATATTTCTGGCGAGAACACGTGGCATTACCTTCCAATACCTTATGAAGAAGAATTGGCTAACCCGAACTACCCTTGACCTTTATTTTAATGTGAATATTCTCTAATAAAATAAGAAAATGTCAACAAAGACCCTAACTACAGCGGTTGAGAAGATCGCACCTACCGCAATCTTGAAGATTGATGGTCCGTTCAATGATTTTCATGCCAAAGAGTTAATTGGCATTATTGATGACCTACTTACTCAAGAATTTGTACACTTCATCATAAATTTCAAGTTATGTACAGAAGTGAATAATTATGGTGTATCAGTATTGATAAGTCTTATAGGATCTATCAATGCAAAGAGTGGAAAGCTTATTTTCACAAATGTTGACCAACAGCTTGAGAAAAAATTAAAAATGATGGGGCTTGCAGCTTACGCTGAATTTTATTCTGAAGATAAAATAGCTCTCGAGAGCCTAATAGAAAAACATTAAACATAACTTATTAAACATACCTGAACTATGAATAAAAACTTATTACCACATATATATTTCTTTTTATTTATCTTGAATATTATTTCTGCTGATCCATCATCTGGCCAGTGGAAACAGTTCGTATATACTGATGGGTTATCCAGCAATTATATTTTTGATGTTGAAAAAGATAGTGACGATCGTCTCTGGATAGGTACACAGAATGGGGTCACTCTTATTGATGGTGGAAATACTATTAAATACGGAGCAGATAGCGGTCTTCCAGCAGCAAATATAATAAAGGTGGTCAGCCTGGAGGGGACAACCTACGCTGCAGCCTCAGGACATGGTATATATGTGTTCAATGATGGATTTTTTGAAAAGACAAAGATAATAAAAGGAAAAGATATAGCCACCATGTCAAAGGTAGCTGGTAAAATTTTTGTTTCAACAAATCTAGAAAATATTACTTATGATGGAAGTGAAGTCTCTTTTATGGGTAAGGGTTTTCCAAATATTAAAGTTAGAGATGTTTTCTCTTATGGCGATAGAATGTGGTATGCAGCAGATGATCGTATAATAAGTAAGGGTGGTAAAGGGTTTTCAACTGAAAAAATTAATTTCCCAAATACCAAGATAAAGATTCAAGCATTCTTGGTTGATGGTGATATCGAATATTTTGGTACAAACCAGGGACTATGGTCTAGAAAAAACAAAGGACAGTTAAAGCTAATTAGAGACATGAATGTATTATGTCTATCACGGTCTATGGAAGGTGATATTCTCACTGGCACCAAAAAAGGTCTGTATTATTTGCAAGCAGGGAAGTTGGTTAAATATAGACCAGATGGAGATGAACACAAAGCATTGGACAAAACTTCCATTCGTGATATCGAGGTCATATCTACAAATGAGATCTGGTATTCCTCGTTTGGAATGGGAATTTATTTACATGACCCAGGTACTCTAAGGACATTCAGTTCTAAAGATGGAATAGATGTGGGTGGAATGACCTTCGATATGGTTTCAGATAATGGGAAGGTCTACATCGCAACAAGGAATGGTCTTTTTGTTTTTGAGAATGAAAGAGTAAAAGCACACTACACTAAACAGGATGGCCTACCATCAAATATTATTCTTGACCTTGATCTAGATTCTAAAGGTAACCTATGGCTTGCTACAGCTAGCGGTCTATCAAGGTTCTCAGGTTCAAAATTTGATAATTATAATAGGGCAGATGGCCTGCCAGCAAAATTAGTAACCACAGTACATGTAGATAAGAAGGATGACTCTATTGTATGGTCTGGATCGGAAAATTCTGGAATTACTCGTTTTGACAAAAAAGGTTTTTTTACATTTGCAGTACAAGATGGATTGCCGAGCAACTCTATAAGAGATATTACTCAATCAGATAATGGAGAGCTTTTCATTGCATGTTATAAGTCCGGTGTAGCAAAGTATGATGGGAAAACCTTTCAATTACTTGAAGAAGGTTTGGATGATAAAAGGGTCATACTAGTCACCATGGGACCTGATGGTCACCTATGGACAGGGACTGAATCAGCCGGTATTGGAGTTTTTAAGAATAATAATTTTGAAATGATACGTGATTCTGACGGATTGGGCCATAATGAAATGTTCTCATTGTTCTATGACGGTGATAGGATGTGGGCAGGAACATTTGGTGGTGGTGTAAGTTGCCTGTCAAATGATACATGGTTCACCTTGCGAGAGACCGATGGATTAAATAGTAATACTATTGGTGCTGTTGCTGCTATCAGTAGGGACCATTTTTTATTTGGAGGAACAAAAGGTATTTCGATATTCAAATTAGATGATAGCTCCTTTAAACTAGATATTGATAATATTCTCACACCAAAAGCAGAGCTATCACTTCATGACATAAAAGATAGCAATATCTCTGGTATAGTTAAGGATCGATTTTTTATTTCTGCTAATCCTATGGTATATAACCCTTCTGGAAGTAAGGTCCATTATAGAACTAGAATAAATAGTGGAGGTGAAAAAGCTTCTTGGTCAGATCTACAAACTTCAAACCAAATATCATTTTTCCCAGAAAATGTTGGTTCATATGAACTAGACATTCAGGCAGTTGATAATAGGATCGCTTTCTCAGAAATAGTCACAATTCCATTTAGTATCGGTCGCATATGGTATCTTGACCCTAAAACTGCAATACCATTCTGGGGGAGTATATTATTATTGATAGGATTCTCAACTGTCACATACATCAATTATCGTAAAAAGAGTATAGAAGCTCAAGAACTCCGAGAAGCGGAGATAGAACGCCAGCAGGCAGAGATGGAGGAGGCTAGGGAGTTTCAACAGGCTATGCTTCCAAAAGAGATGCCTTCAACCGATGATTATGAAATGGTTGGTTTCCAACAGACAGCGACTGAGGTCGGAGGTGATTTTTTTGATTTTATGCAGAAGGAAGATGGTATGTGGATCGCTATATGTGGAGATGCGACGGGTCACGGGCTAACATCTGGGAATGTAGTTTCCATTACAAAAACAGCTATGAGTTCACTTGTTGAAGAAGAACCGATACCAACTTTGGACTCATTGAATGAGACCCTTCTAAAAATGAATATTGGCTTGAATAGAATGTGCCTAAATATTGCAAATATTGGAAAAGATTCAATTCGTTTCTCATCTGCGGGTATGCCACCTGCATATTATTATTCTGCAGAAAAGGGTGAGCTAGAAGAGGTTTTGGTTGGAGCGCTGCCACTAGGTTCATTTCCTAATGCGATTCATATGGAACAAGAGATCTCTTTTAAGAATAAGGGAGATATACTTGTGATGATGTCAGATGGGCTTCCAGAGGCAGAAAATTTAGATGATGAGATGGTTGGTTATGATAGGACGGAGGAAAAGATCAGGTCTCTTGCAGATAGATCAGCAGAAGAGATAAAAGATGGCTTGGTTGAACTTTGTGACTCTTGGTTGGATGGTCATGCAGAACTTAAAGATGATATGACATTCGTTATAATTAAGAAGAAGTAGAGCCTATTGGTTATATGCTGGCTAAAAGTTTATCATAAATAGGTCCCATATACTTCCAATCAAACTGTTTAGCTATACTCTTTAGATTACTTTTATTATCCCTTTTAGTATTATCTACTGCACGAATTATCTTGCTGTATAATTCATCTTCATTTTTATAAAAATTATCTTCATTATCATTAGATGAGATGAGTTCTGGATAGGTTAGTCGGCAAGGCAAAATTGGCCATATCTGACAATAGATGGCTTCCATGACACTAGCGCCGAAAAACTCTTGATTTGAGGTTACAGGTAATATATCAGCCTTCCACAACCACTCTGCATATTCATTAAAGGATTCTGTATAGCCCCATTGAATTATATTATTCTTAAAATCCTCCTTTGCCTGGTCAAATATAGATGGTGATCGATTAAAATTCTCACCCAATACTGCTAAACTAAAATCAATGCCACTGTCTTTCAACTTTTCTAAGATAGAGAAAAATAATTCAGGGTTCTTATCATATTCCCAGCGATGATTCCACAATATCAATGGTCTTTCGTTAGCATTATCAATTTTATGTTCATCAAAACGTTGAAGCTCCATACCCAGATATAGGACCTTAGATTTATTATAAATATTGTCAATTGATCCTAATTCTTGGTGGTCAGGGAATTGTTTTAAGAAAGGTTGGAGTTCATTTAAAAAAGAACGCATATGAAACTCAGAATTAAAAAAGACCTTATCTGCAGAAAGTGCAGAAGAATAGTTGATGAACCCATAATGGGTATCTCTTTTATTTTTTATATCTCTGTCATCAGGCGACCATGGGTAGGATAACTGGTTCTCATGAAAATAGATAGCAGTTGGAATATTGTGCGATCTCTCTCTGGTTAAGGATAAAAATGTTGTCAGATCTAGCATATCGGTCGCTAGGATCAGATCTGGACACCAATCAATTTCATTGAACTCTTTTGCAAGGGTTATTGCACCACCATGCATTCTCCATTTCCAGAATTGACCTTTCATTGAAAGAATTCTTATTTCATGTCGGCTAGATCTTTGAAATCCATCAGCCCATTGTTTATGTGAACCAGTGTAGTAGGGTTCAATAAGTAATATTTTCATAACATTAAATAAGTTGGGAAATATGAGATCTACTGTGCCCGAGACTGGAGTCGAACCAGCACGTCTTTTAGGACACACGGACCTGAACCGTGCGCGTCTACCAATTCCGCCACCCGGGCATTAAATTAGCCTCTGTGACGATGATTTTACTTCAATAATGTTAGATCTTAAAATACTTTACTTTATACTCATTGCCATGAACTTGTATCAAATTTATTTGATGAATAGCATTTTTTTACTTTGTTTAATGCCTGGAGTCTCAATGCTGTATATGTACATACCTGCTGATACTTGCTTACCTTGATCACTTGTTGCATCCCATTTTATCGAATTAAGACCAGCATTTTGATACTTGTTCAATAGATTTTTAACAATTCTACCGTTCATATCATAGATCACGATATTTACGGGACCAGCTTTGGCAAGTTCGTAGGATAGTGTAGTTACAGGGTTGAAGGGGTTCGGATAGTTTTGGTGTATCTTGTAATCTGAAAGTATTTTAGAGTCTTCATCCAGATCAAGTGATTCGATTAATACCGATACTGTATTGGAGTAGTCTGTCCAATAGCCTACATTTCCTGCAACTCTATAGAAATATTCAACGTCCGTATCGATGTCAACATCTGTATGAGTATTTGTGGTAACAAATGTCTGGACTATGTTTTCAGTGAACATGATATCTGTCGCCCTATCTACTTGATAATATTGCAAACCTTCTTCAATCGCTGACCAAGCAAGAATAACACTTGAGTCTTGTGCATAGGCCTGTAGACTTGGCGCTGGAATGGCCCATTCGACTGCTCCCATATCTGGGGCAGATCCAGTGTAAAATAGGTCATTATCATCAAAACCATCATCATCAAGGTCTAAGGTGCCAGTATCTATGCATGGACTGTCTTGTTGTAATCTAAAATCTTCATTATCAGGGTCCATAAATAAGGGATCCATATCTATTAGGTTCCCATCTCCAGACCACTCTTCTTGTAATAGGGAGTATGATACAACAACTGGTGTCTGTTGGTAACCATTATGGATAGAATTAGGTACATTATCATAGAAGAGACTGTTAACAATATTAGGCTCCGTGACATAATGTGAGGCTAATCCACCACCACTCCATTCGCTATTTGATGCTTCATTTTGAGCTAGGGTTGAATGATGTAGATCAAGGATCGCAGACCAGCAAAAAATTGCACCTCCACTCATTGCACTGTTATTAACAAGAGTCAATCTATTAAAAGTACCGTGAACTACAATGGAAGCTTGTCCTGATTCTGATCCAAAGAAAATACCACCACCTGAATTATCATTGGTTACATTATTAGCAATAGTTGAATTTTCAAAAAGAACATTATCTGCTCTGTAAAATGCTACTCCACCACCACCAGTTGGATACTCAGTTCCAGATGTAGAATTACCATTAAGGACAATATTATCTATGATTATATCATTACTGAGATAAATGGCTATACCACCGCCAGCACCATTAGCAGCAGTATTGTTGAGGATCTGTGTATTATATATTTCTAAACTATCAGACCATTCTTGGTAAATACCGCCCCCACCACCAAAGGTCGGATAATCGTAATTTGGATTTGGATTATTTCCTGATGCGGTATTGAAGGATATGTTACACCCCTCAACAAGAAGTTTTCCACCACCAATAGTTGCGATCGCTCCACCCCATAAGGCTCCATTATTTTCAAAACTAGAATTATAGATCTCGCAGGTTGTAAGAGGGTCGACAAATATTGCACCACCCATATTAGCACTAGTATTTGATGAAAATGTTGAGTTCTCAACTATAACATCCGAAGCAATTGAATTTATCGCAGCACCATGGCCATATGAATAATTATTTGAGAAATCCACATTTTTAACTTCGATCATTGACCCAGAACTATAGATACCGCCACCATCATTGGAACTACCTTGCTTGATTCTAAAGTTATGTATTCTTGTTAAACCCTGATCAGAATCAATTACACTTACCTGGGGAGATGAAATTGGTTGGTTGATCTTTGTTTCTTCTCTTGATTCTCCAATTAATGATATGGCTTTGTTCGAAATCTCAACACCACCTTCGTAAATACCATTTGAAACATAAACAGTATCCATGTCCATCGCTTCATCGATGCCCTTTTGGATCGTTAGATAAGGATTGTCAACCGTTCCATCGCCTGAATCATCGCTACCACTGGTTGATACATAGATTACGCCAGCATTTAATTTTGCGATAAACATTATTAATGTAATAAAAAATGAATATTTATAGTTTGCCATTATTGAGCCTATTCTTTTTTTGTCTTGTGATTTGGAAAGTAAATTATTAATGAACGTGATTGAGTTTAATAATGATAATTTTTTTTTTGCATAAACTTATTTGATAAAAAGCATTTTTCGAGCTTGTTTAAATTCTCCAGCATCAACCACATACAGGTACATTCCTGTTGAAACGGATTCACCTTTGTTATTTGTGGCATCCCATTTTATCGTTCTGTATCCTGAAATATGATACCCGCTAATTAGATTTTTTACTAGTCTGCCCATCATATCATATATCGTTATTTGGACATGGCTATCTTTGGGCAGCTTGTATGATATTGTTGTAGTAGGATTAAATGGATTGGGAAAATTTTGGTATACCTTATAGCTCTCTGCCAATGGTTGATCTTCATTTATATCTAATGAACCCAGTATGATAGAGGTTGTATTTGATTGGTCTGTCCAGTATCCTAAGTATGCTGACACTCTATAAAAATACTCTTGGTTCCATTCAACCTCTCCATCTGTATAGGTGACATCCGTTACGAAGTGTTCTGCATCTATACTTGAAAATATTGAATCTGATGAACGTTGGAGTTTATAGTACTGAAGATCTTCATGTACAACAGGGTTCCAGGTCAGAATCACTGCCGAGTCCTGCTCATCCATAAAACTACTCAGAAACTCTGGAGCACCAACCACCCATTCAATCGCACCCAAATCTGGCGCAGAACCGTTAAAATCAAAATAGTCTTGTACTCCATCACCGTTTAGGTCTGATGTGCCCGCATCGATACATGGTGATTCAGTTTGCAATCTAAAATCATAATTATCAATATCTACAAATTGAGGGTCTACAACCATATTACTATCACCACCCCAGTACTCTTCTGTGACACTATAGTTAATATCAAAATTTGAGTTTGGTGTCCCATCATGGATCGAGTTTGGAGTATTATCATGAAAGATCGTATTCACTATATTTGCTGAAGTTTGGGAATGTATTGCCAAACCGCCTCCTTGCCACGAAGTCTCGCCATTGTTATCAGTTGCTTCATTCATAACAAAAGTTGAGTTATTCAGGTTTAGAGTTGCATTCCATAGAAATAAACCGCCACCACCATAAAGCGCCCAATTATTCACAAAGAGCAACCGATTAAAAGTACCTGGCATGTAGACCGTATCTTGGCTGGCTTCGGTACCAAAAAAGATGCCGCCACCGCTATTCCACTCACAAGTGTTGTCCATTATTATACCATGGTTGAATATTACATTTTCTGGTCGAAGCATACATAACCCACCACCACCGCCAGTGGAAGTGTTATTACGGATCACTAGATCATTTAATATCACTTCGGTACCATGATAAAGTGCCATTGCACCGCCTGGGCCTGCTGTTGCGCTATTAGTTGAAAAACTTGAATTTGAAATTTTTAGGGTATCTGCAAATTCTTGGTATATGGCTCCACCACCAGCATAAGTGGGAAAGTTTTGATCAACATTCTCTTCCCAGCCGTTAGCAGAGTTTTGATAAAAATCAGATTCATGTATTGTTAATTTCCCGCCTCTAAAGGTTGCGATCGCGCCTCCACGATTAGCACCATTGTTATTAAAGTTTATATGCTTTAATAAGCATGTACTAAGCGAATCAACAAAAATTGCGCCACCGGCCCAGCTACTATTATTGTATATATCACCACCATTGATCTCAAGCTCTGAATTACTACAATTTATTGCACCGCCATAGGTTTCACTTGAGTTAAGATATATTTGTGCATCCTCTAATTTCAGACTCGACCCATACAGATTTATGGCACCACCATTCGTAGAGGATGTGTTGTTTGAAAGGTCAATATTTTTAGCTGAAACAATTGAATTATTTATATACAATCCTCCGCCATCTGCAGAATTTCCTCTCTTTATTTTAAAATTTTCAATACGCACTGTATCTGGAGTATCCCTTATTGAAATATTCGGTTCTGTGATAGGAACATTTATCTTTGTATCGGTCATAGATTCACCGATAAGGGATATTTGTTTATTATCGATAATGATTCCGCCAGTATATATGCCATCAAGAACCATCACACTATCCATAGTGTTTGCTTCATCAATCCCTCTCTGAATAGTTAGATAAGGTGAGTTAAAAGAGCCGTCTCCAGAGTCATCATTTCCTGATGCGGAAACATAAATTGTAGCTGCATTTAGATCTGTAATAAGAAATATTAATGAAATGAAAATTGTATAAATATAGTTTGTCATTATATTGTTTTCTCGTTTAGTTGAATAAATTGAAGATTTAATTGATAAATAATTTCAATAATGTTAAGGTCATTTATCTATTTAAGTAAGTAGTAAAACATTAGAATTATGTTAGAAAATACTCACCGATGATGGAGATATGAATAACCTTGTTAAACCAACTAGCAAAATTGTAGTTTAAGTAAGAATTATTATATGGAAAACACCGTCGTTGCCACCAACCGAAAAGCCTTCCACGAATATCATATTCTTGAAACTTTTGAGGCTGGTGTTCAATTAAGAGGCAGTGAGGTAAAAAGTATACGAGAAGGGAAAGCCAGCTTAAAGCAGGCTTATATCTTGATACGGAAAGGAGAAGCCTGGCTTAGAGGTACACATATTCCTACTTATAGTCATACGGGTTTTGAAGGCCATGAGCCAGTTAGAGACCGTAAGTTGCTTCTACACAAAAAAGAAATTCAAAGGATCAATTCAAAGCTGGCAGAAAAAGGATTAACTGCGGTACCCACAAAATTGTATTTTAAAGGAGGCCTGATCAAACTTGAATTTGGTCTTGCGAAGGGTAAAAAATTATATGACAAGCGAGATACTAAAAAGAAACGTGATGTTGAAAGAGATATCCAAAGAGCATTGAAAGCAGAATGAAATTTCCCCCCATCAATGAACAGATGGATCTGATCAGAAGAGGTGTCGAAGAAATACTTCCCGAAGAAGATCTAGAAAAGAAGCTGGAGAGATCACTTAATAATAATGAACCTCTTATAGCGAAGCTAGGCTGTGATCCTAGTAGACCTGACCTTCATATTGGACATGGAGTCGTGTTAAGAAAGTTAAGGCACTTTCAAGATCTGGGTCATACTTCAGTATTAGTAATTGGCGATTTTACGGCAATGATCGGTGACCCGTCAGGTCGTAATAAAACCAGGCCACAGTTATCCCTTGATGAAGCCAGAAAAAATGCAGAGAGCTATGTGGATCAAGCTAAAGTAATACTTGATATAAATACTCTAAGAATAAAATATAATTCAGATTGGCTAAATAAAATGAATTTCAATGACGTAGTGAAGTTGTCCAGCTCTTATACAGTAGCGAGGATGCTTGAGAGGGATGATTTCACAAAACGATTTAAAGCAGAGATTCCCATATCCATTCATGAGTTCTTATATCCTTTGGCGCAGGCACAGGACTCAGTAGAGTTAAAGGCAGATGTGGAACTTGGAGGAACAGATCAAAAATTCAATCTTCTTGTAGGTAGAGATCTTCAGAAAGATAATGGGCAAGATCCACAGTGTATTATAACCACACCATTATTAGAAGGTACAGATGGAATTGAGAAAATGTCTAAATCATATGGTAATGATATTGGCTTACAGGATTCCCCGGAAGACATGTATGGAAAAACATTATCTATCTCAGATGATATGATCTTAAAGTGGTTTACGCTTGCTGCTGATCGTGATCCATCCGAAGTAGAAGCTGCTTCTAAAAGGCTAAATGACCCAAGTGTCAACCCTATGGAAGTAAAGCGTGAGCTTGCTCGCAATGTTGTTCAACTCTTTTTTGACGAAGAAACAGCTCAAAAAGCAGAAGCGCATTTCAATACGGTGGTAGTAGGTAAAGGCATACCAGATGAAATTCCAGTTTATGAATTGGATTCTGAAGATCTGATCGTTAATGTGATATTTTCCTCTGGATTACTCAAAAGTAAAGGAGAGGCACGCCGTATGATAAAACAAGGTGCTGTCAGGTTAGATGATAAAAAGATAGATGATATCCAGGCATCCATTTCACCTGGAGATGAACAGATATTAAAAGTAGGGAAAAGACGGTTCTTGAAGGTCACTTGATGAAAAAAATATGCTTGGGGCTGACCTGTGCAGCAGCCCTTAATTTTATTACCTGCACAATATCCCCACCTGGACAACCAAAACTTGTGGTTTTACTAGTTGTAGATCAAATGCGTCCAGACCTGTTAACAAGATTTGATGATCTTTACAGAGGTGGATTTCGCTGGCTCATAGACCATGGGGTCTGGTTCACGGATACTCACCACGAGCATAGTTACACTGCGACCGGTCCAGGACATACTGCCATTGGCTTTGGTCAGTATCCTGGTAAAGTAGGAGTGATCGGTAATAGTTTTTATGATCGTGGGCTGAAAAAAAACGTGAACTGTGTAGAAGATCCCAATGCTAAAACGGTCGGCGCAACTTTTGGGGAAGCCCGCTCTTCTGCAAGATACGATTCAAAAGGATTAGGAGATTGGCTTAAAGCAAGTTCTCCAGGTTCAAAAGTCATATCTATCGGAGGTAAAGACAGAGCCGCATGTCTTCTTGCAGGACAAGACCCCGATCAAGCGATCTATTATAACCACATGGGGGCATTTATTTCTTCAGACTATTATGTAGATCAATTACCTCGATGGGCAGAGGATTTTAATAAGAGATTAAAAAATAGTTCATACGGAGATTCATTGTGGCACAAGTCATTAGATGATGATCTTTATTTACAATATGCGAGAGAAGACCACTTTTATGGAGAAGAGGATAATTATTTAAGTGAGGATTACTCTCCCGTATTTCCTATAGGTATGGATGATGGAAAAGATCCCTTAACCGTATTGATGGGTAAGCCTTGGTTCGAGCGTGAGATTCTTGAATTATCTGCCGAAGCCGTAAAAGGGGAATCCTTAGGCTTGGATAATATTCCTGATATATTATCAATAGGGTTTTCAGCAATGGATTGGATGATACATAGTTATGGACCACACTCGCAAGAGGTCATGGACGCCTGCATAAAATTGGATAGGTATTTAGGTAATTTTATTGATTTTTTAGATGTACAAGTAGGATTAGAAAATATTTTATTTGTATTGACCGCCGATCATGGTGGTCTGCCCCTTCCAGAATTTTTGATTCAAAAAGGTGAAAAAGCTGGAAGGATCAATAAGAAACACATGCAAGAAGCTCTGACATGGATCGATGAAGAATGCGAAGAGATGTTTGGTAATAAACTATATCATCGTGAGGGAGGAAATTTCTACCTAAACATAGGTCGAATAAAAAAAGCTAATATCAAATTAGATCAGATCTATGATATTGTAGAAAAATACTTGCCAGAGGTTGAAGGAATTGATGGAGTCGCAATTAAGGAAAGGATAATCTCTAGTTCTAACAATGATAAACTGACAAGAAGAATGAAGAATATGATAAATGAAGAGTTGACACCAGAAATATTTCCTATTGTATCGTCAGGATATCTATATAGAGGGCCTTATGGTACATCGCATGGCAGTCCGTATGATTATGATACTCACGTTCCTCTAATATTTTCACGTAGTCAATTTAAGGATAAAAGAGATAATTCTCCCCGCGCTACGGTTGATATCGCACCAACCATTGCTACATATCTTAATGTGGATGTACCTGATTATTGCGATGGGAAAGGAATAGACCTCTAGCATGCTAATTATCAATAACCTAAAAAAGTCCTATGAAGGGGTCAAAGCTGTCAATGATGTCTCATTTAGCGTAGATAAGGGAGACATATATGGATTCTTAGGTCCTAACGGAGCTGGAAAAACAACCACGATCCGAATGATAATGGGTATTATTCACCCTGATTCAGGAGGAATAGAATTAAATGGCAATGATATTAACTCTCTAAAAAGGCAGAACCTTGGTTATTTACCTGAGGATAGAGGACTTTATCAAAAACAGAAGCTAGAAGAAACATGCAGATACTTTGGACTCCTTAGGGGTTTAGACGATGAGGAAGCCAAAACCAAGTCAATGATGTGGTTAGAACGTTTTGGTCTTAAAGACCAAAGAAATAGAAAAATTGAAGAGCTTTCAAAGGGAAACCAGCAAAAGATTCAATTTATCTTGTCTCTTTTACATGATCCAGAGTTGATTATAATGGATGAACCATTTACAGGTCTGGATCCTTTAAATCAATTATTATTGAAAGAAATAATACAAGAGAAGCAAGATGAGGGGAAGACAATTATTTTCTCTACCCATCAGATGGAACAGGTAGAGAGACTTTGTAATAATATTTGCCTGATCAATCAGGGTCAGATCGTGATCGAAGGGGCGCTAAAAGATATTCGAAAAAAACATACTAGCGATGCAGTTGAGGTACGTTTTAGTGGTGAGATAGATCCTGACAAAGCTAATGAGTATTTTCAAGAATTAGAATTAACTGAAAATAGAATGTCAGGTGTCTTGAAAAAGAAACCTGAAGAATTCTTGGGCTGGATAAATACAATCGTTACAGTAGAGTCTTTTAAACTTAAAGTACCCACTCTGGAACAGATCTTCATAGAGGAAGTGAGAATGGTATCATGAATCAGATCTGGAAAATAGTTAAATGGGAATTTATGAATCGTGTAAAGACGAAATTGTTTTTGATCACTACATTTCTTTTACCTTTCTTAATGGGGGCGATGATGTATCTGCCTACTATTCTTATGGATCTTGAGCCAGAAGATGAAACAAGTATAGGGCTTGTGTTTAATGATGATATCGAACCTCTAATGGGTCGTTTCCAGGAGCAATGTGGCGTTTCTTTGCTGTTGCAAAATGGAGATCCCCAATTCTCCTTTACCAGGATGATCAATGAAAAAGAAGCCCTTGATAGTGTTCTTAGTAAACAACTAGATGGTTATATGGTAGTTCCATCCAGCGTTGTGGACACAGGTCAGGTTAGATATTTTAGTCAATCTCTAAGTAATATCAAGATATATACTAGTCTAAGGAGGACTCTAAATCAATTGGTGATTCAGCAAAGAATGCTAGATCAAAATATTGATATTTCACTTGTAGGAGAATTAAGCAGAAAAATAGAATTTGATACATATGAGTTAGATGAGTTAGGGGAAGCATCGGAAGGGAATGAACTCTCAAGCTTCCTAATACCGTATCTCTTCTTGATGATATTATTTGCAACCATTTTTATGAGCGGGCAGTTACTATTACGCTCGGTGATTGAAGAGCGAACTAGTCGTACAATAGAGATTCTACTTTCTTCAGTGACTCCCGATGAGCTTATGAGGGGTAAGATCCTTGGTCTAGGAGCACTAGGCTTAACTCAGATGGTGTTTTATCTGATATTGGGATTATCAGCGACCCATTACAAAGGATGGGCAGCTATAGAATTCTCGCAGATACCAATCTTCATGATCTACTTCACAACAGGATATTTGTTCTATGCTTCCATATTTGCTGCAATGGGAACATTCTTCACTTCTGAGCAGGAGGCCCAGCAGTCTTCAGGCGTGATAAGTATCATAGCAATGCTCCCAATTATTTTTGCATCTTATTTTATCACAAACCCTGGATCATCATTTACAATTATTAGTTCATATATACCGCCCTTGACACCTTTTATGATGATCATACGTGTGGGTACTGGCACAGTTGAACTACCAGAACTAGTCTACACAACCACCCTCATGATATTATCATGCGCGGCTTTATTAAAACTATCAGGAAAAATATTCCGTACGGCTATATTGCTTTATGGTAAAAAAGTAACTTTAAAAGAAATCTTAAAATGGGCTCGCACCTGATTGTTTTTATTACACTGATTTATTAATTAACTTTAACCTTCGATGACATCACTACTCGCGTACTTTTTTACAGCTCTTTTTGTATCTTTCCTCTGTTCCCTTCTTGAATCAGTTCTTCTGAGTCTATCTATTGCCCATGTGTCTGTTATGGAAAAAGAAGGTGGTAAAGCAGGCAAACTCATGGCAGAATTAAAAGAGAATATAAATCGACCACTCGCAGCAATATTAACCATCAATACGATTGCGAATACAGTAGGTGCAGCAGGGGTTGGCGCTCAAACAAATATTATTTACGGTAATGAATGGGTCGCACTTGCATCAGGCATACTCACGATGTGTATCCTCATTTTTTCTGAGATCATACCTAAAACCCTAGGTGCGATGTACAGTAAATCATTTGCCGCTTTTACAGCTTATACCATACGCGGATTGATGCTTATTGCGTGGCCCTTTGTTATTCTTTCCGAAACAATGTCCAGCCTGATGAGTAAGGGTCAGAATGGAGGGGGTTTAAAGGCCTCCAGAGAGGAATTGTTAGCCATGGCTGAGATCAGCGAGGATGAAGGATCTATTGATCAGCAAGAAGGCGATATCATTGAAAACCTTATAAAATTGGATGATATGCCAGTTGAGGATATTATGACACCACGCTCTGTAATGTTCTGTTTAAAGTGTGACGAGACTGTAGGCGAGGTGGTTGAAAAACATTCACCGATCGCTTTTTCACGCATTCCGGTCTATAAGGAAGACCTTGACCATATTATCGGAATAGTAAATCGATATGATCTTGTAAATAAACAGGCGGAAGATCAATTCCATATTGTAATGCAGGACCTTATGAAGCCAATCCGCTCTGTTAAAGAAAAAACATCGGTCTCTGATGTTCTGGATCTGTTTGTAAAGCATAGAGAACAAATGTTTTTTGTAACGGATGACTTTGCTACCACCACTGGTCTAATAACACTTGAAGATGCAATCGAGACCCTGCTAGGTGTTGAAATTGTTGACGAACATGATCATGTTGTAGATATGAGAAAGCTTGCGACTGCAAAAATGATGGAAAAGAAAAGCTAATAATATGAGATTTCTTATTCGTTGAGTTTAGAATTTTTGGTTAATAAATTGGCCGGCTTATTTTTTAGGAGAATAAACTAACAATGGCAAAAAAACAAAAAAGTTTCGCAGATAAGGCTGCTGGTAACACTAGCGGTGATTCTGTCTATGTAAAGTATGTAAAGAGTGTGCAGTCTGAAGAAACCGGACGTTGGAGATTTAATGAACAAATGATTCGAATGAATAAGGGGGAGCAGCTTGACGCAGCTCTAAAACGAATGGATGAAGTAGCCAACCTTGTGGATATTGATCTCAGTGAATTTGCCGAGTCTGAAAAAGTTGATACAGAGGTTTCAAGTGAGCATCAATCAGAAGAGACAGTTGTTTCTGATAATAATGAAGCAATCGATGATCAAGAATTACAGCCAAATGTTGAAGTAGAGGATAAGGAGCCTGTTTCTGAAGAAGCAGATTCTAGTGTTGAAGAAGAAGAGTAATATTCTACTAAGCAGAGATTTTTGGAGAGGTGGCCGAGTGGCTGAAGGCGCACGCTTGGAAAGCGTGTTTACGTTAATAGCGTAACGTGGGTTCGAATCCCACTCTCTCCGCATCAAACTATCAATACAAATTGTGACTAATACTATGAAACATCTAACAGCCCTTTTTCTATTAATTATGGTAATTACATCTTGTTCAAATAATGAAAAAAAACAAGAAACAGTAATTATTAAAACTGATACAAAGGAACTCGAAGAAGCTCAAAGAGCAAAACTAAAAGCTGAGCGAGAGGCTGCTGAAGCAAAAAGAAAAGCAGACGAGGAAGTATTAAAGGCCCAGGAAGAAGCAAGAAAAATAAAAGAAGATGCCGAACGACAGGCTGCAGAGGCGAAAAGATTACTAGCTGAAACAGTCAAAAAAGCTCAAGAGGATGCTGATAGACAAACTTCAGAGGCGAAGCGATTAGCAGCTGAAGAAGTACGAAAAGCTCAAGAGGATGCTGATAGACAAGCTGCAGAGGCGAAGCGATTAGCAGCTGAAGAAGTACGAAAGCTACAAGAAGCAGCCGAGGCTGAAAAAAAAGCAGCGGAAGCTAAGAAGTTCGCAGAACTGATGGCTGCAGCTGAGGCAAAGAGGTTAGAAGGAGAAGGAGCATACAAAGACGGTAAAAAAGATGGTGTATGGATGTTTTATGATAAAGAAGGAATTAAAGAGAAAGAGGTACTTTTTGCCGATGGGGTAGATACTTTACATACTTATTTCAGTTCTAATGGCAATAAGCTCAAGGAAGGTAAGATGGTAGATGGGAAAGAGGAAGGAAGCTGGACCTTTTATGATGAAAATGGGGTCAAAGAGCGTGAAACAGAACACAAGTCTGGTAAGGAAGAAGGTATTTATACCATCTTCCATGAAAATGGACAGATGTCAATCCAAGGTCCATATGCAAATAAATTAAGGATTGGGACATGGACCTGGTGGCATGAAACAGGCGAGAAATGGAAAGAAGGGAATTATGCTGATGATCAGCAAAGGCATGGGACATGGACCATATGGCATAAAGATGGCTCATTGAAAGAAGAAAATATCTATGATAATGGAGATTTTATAAGCAAAAAAGAATATTGATTTATACTACATTTTTAAAAAACTTCTTTGTTGGAGGGGTGGCAGAGTCTGGCTGAATGCACTGGTCTTGAAAACCAGCAAGGGTTTACGCCCTTCGGGGGTTCGAATCCCTCCCCCTCCGCACTTTTTTTGTAAGGTTTCTAAATTAAAAACTACTTTTAGTTCACCAGTGAATAAATAAAATGACTGATTTGCTCAATATATGGGTTGAAAAAATAAGGACAAATGATGCCTCTCAGGTGGCAGGGTTATACCACAGAGAAGGATTGTTGCTTGGGACTTTTTCTAATATTGAAAGAAAAGGTCACGAATTAATATTGGACTATTTTAAAGATTTATTGTCTTCACAAGTGGATGTTAAAATAATTACAAAACATGAATATAAAGCTGAATCCATTTCTACTGCCTCTGGTCTTTATAATTTTGAAGTCAATGATAGTATAATTGAAGCAAGATTTTCTTTCGTCTTTGTAAAAAGTAAAGAAGATTGGAAGATCTTATCTCATCACTCTTCCGTATTACCTAAATAAAATAAAACCCAAAGCAATTCGTAAAAGAAAACCAGAAAGGTGGTTTAAAGAATCTAATCTAGGATTTGATGATTCCAGTTTTAAACTTTCTCTATTTAGATGCTAGGTGGTAGCGATCTACACTTGACAATTATTACATTGTCCTAAGTATAATTGTTCTGAACTCTTTATTGTGTAGTTGGGAATCGATGATGTAGATATTTCAAGAGGAAGGCAGGATGAAATTCCGCAATCTTCACATAAGAAATGGGGATGCATGGTAATGTTTTTAGACGTTACGGGTCTTTGGTCTCCCTTTGCATATCTTTTTAGCCCATCATTACCAAGAAAAGAATGTAAAAGACCACTTTCCTCTAGCCTATTCAATATTCTATAGACAGTAGATTTATTCATTTTTCCGCTGAAGATCGATACCAGTTCTGCAATCGATATAGCGCTATCTTTTTTATCAAATAGATCTAATAATAATTTTACTGGTTTTGTTTTTCTTAGAACGCCCATAAATTCTTAATGCAACTAGGTTGCATTAATTATAAAGTGAAGTTTAATCTATAAAATAACTGAATTTTATTTTATTAAAATTAAAATAATACTTTTTAAGGGACTACATAAAATGAAAAAATTACCTGTAACTGTGCTTTCTGGCTTTCTGGGGGCAGGAAAAACAACAGTTTTAACGCATGTTCTTAATAATCGTGAAGGAAAAAAGGTTGCTGTAATTGTGAATGATATGAGCGAGATCAATATTGATAGTTCGATGGTTCAAAATGATGTTTCTCTTAATCATAAAGAAGAAAAATTAGTAGAAATGAGCAATGGTTGCATCTGTTGTACACTGCGTGAAGATCTTTTGATCGAAGTCACCAAATTAGCAAAAGAGGGCAAGTTTGATTATTTGCTCATCGAATCAACAGGAATCTCGGAACCCATCCCCGTTGCACAGACCTTCACATTCGAAGACGAGAACGGCATCAGTCTCGGCCAGATCTCTCGGCTGGACACGATGGTTACGGTCGTTGACGCGGTCAACTTCTTGCGAGACTACAACGCATCGGAGAGCTTAGAGGAACGTGGCGAGTCACTCGGAGAAGAGGACAACCGTACAGTCCCCGACCTGCTCATTGATCAGGTCGAGTTTGCGGATGTCATCCTGATCAACAAGCGCGATCTAGTATCCGACGATCAGGCACGCGAGATTGAGGCCACTCTCCGCGCCCTCAACCCCGGAGCACATATCCAGATGGCGACACGTGGGCACATTCCGATCGAGAACGTGCTCGGAACCGGACTTTTTAACTACGAGAAAGCGGCTGGATCAGCCGGTTGGATTCGTGAACTAGCGGGGGAACACACACCCGAGACTGAGGCTTACGGAATATCCAGCTTCACCTACCACGCGCCGGAACCCTTCGACGCAGAGAAGTTTTGGGAATTCCTACACGATGCGGGCAACTGGGGTGGCGTCCTTCGTTCCAAGGGCTTCTTCTGGGTCGCGGCGGACCATCGCGTTGCTTACGAATGGTCGCAGGCAGGTGGCGTCAGCACAGTAAACGCTGGTGGGGTGTGGTGGGCGGCTACCCCTCGCAAATATTGGGATCACCCCGAAGGTCAGCAGCCCGACGAACAATCCGGATGGCATCCGCGGTTTGGTGATCGCATTCAGGAGCTCGTATTTATAGGGCAGGAGATGGATGAAGCATCGATGCGTGCCCGACTCGACGCGTGTCTGATCGATAAGGATCTCCTCGACAAAGATAGCAGTAACTGGTCAAACTTACCTAATCCCTTCCCCGAGCTCCAAGCCGAGGAAGCGTCAGCCTGACTTCTTCTGTTTTCGCCTGATTCTAGCGGAAAACTGAAAGGATCCCACCATGAAGATCCGACTTTTGGTCCTGCTGTTCGGCGTTCTGTCGATGTCTGATTCTGTCGCTGCGAATACAGACGGGCAATCGGCAGAGGCG
>CAJVZI010000006.1 GCA_913020665.1 uncultured bacterium
GTCTACTGTCCACTCGCCTTCATTCACTGGTATAGAAGATGCTGGATCAGATATATCATCAAAGATTGAAGTGTATTCATTATTTGTAGAAATAGTTTGAGGGATAGATTGCGCCATATTAATAATCGCTGAATTTGAGATAGCCGAAGAATCAGATATTATTATTAATTGATAATTGATCTCATCATAGAACCAAGAAACATAGCTTGAATTAATTGGCCTATTATTTTGATTTATTAATGATTTTATATTTCCATCAATTGTAACTGCCGTAACTATGATTGGATGTTGCTGTAATGGGTTAGTAATACTAATAGAATCAGCAGTTCCATTAGATAATGTTAAAGTATATGTAAAATTCTGATCAGAAGTACCAGCAGTTGCACTGTTTGGGGATATACTACCAACGGCAGATGTGGCCTGAGCAGCTTGGCCCATACTAAAATGAAATGAAAATATAATAAATAATTTGATTACAATTATATTTGATGCAGAGTTATTCATTTAATCCCATATCCATGAGTTTAGGTCTGATTTTGATTCGAGATCCTCTTCAACATCATGAGGTAGACTATGAAAAAAATTGATTCCTGTCAATTCTTCTATGTGGTCTACAGTAAAAACAAAGTTTTGCAATGGCTGTTTGATCTTCTTATTTGGTAATATAAAGCCAATTGCCTTTAACTCTGGTTCTTTATAATCTAGGATAACCTTATAATATTTTTCTGGAACAGAGACATCATTTTTCCTACCGATCTTATCTAGATCAGCAGTCAATATACCTGCTGTCGCAATATGTATTGATTCATATTCTGATGCCCATCTCCTTACGAGTTTTTCTAACTTTTTCCAGATACCTCTATTAAAACTATAGTGCTGTGGACTTATATTGCTCATATAAAATGATTCTTTCATTGTCACTTTTGACCAGGCCATATCAGCAGCTGGAGCCAGATGACCTCGATCATAATCAGTGCCCTTATAGTCCGTAGGCAGTGCACATAGTCCAGGTAATTGCGGATCAACAAGAAAATAATTTGTTCTGGGAGAGGTGCCCATTGTCTCTGCCCTTGTCAGCTCATATGCCACCCAGTTTGACTGCCTATGAGACTCATTGAATGATAAAGTAAAACCCTTATTTTTAATTATGATCTCATTGGCATCATATTCTGGAAGCTCAACTTGACCATATACAAAAGCAATAAAAAATAAGACAAGAAACCTTACTTCTATCATTAAGACAACTTTTTCTCTAATCTGTTTATTGACATTTTAATATTAACTAGAGCAGCTAGAGCGACAAGCGGAAAAATAAGAATACCCAATAACGCAGCTTGCTCTAGAATTTCCTTTATTAGATTAGCAGGCTGGTCCATGCCAACCATTCTAGGCGTATACTCTCCTCCTGCATTAAAGAAACTTACTGCAATCCAATATAGATATAATAAGAACCATCCTGAACAGTATACTAATAAGCCTGTGACAAAGACATCCTTATTTACGAACATTTTTAATTTTCGGATCATTTTATTACCTCCTCAGGTTCAGGTTTGATTATTGATATTTTATTGTTTAAAAAAATACCTACTAAGTAAATAGAAAAAAACATGTGTATAATTGTAAAAATAACAAGTTTGTAATAAAATATTATTTATAAATTGAAGGCTCACTACAAACGCAAAAAGGTCAATTATGATGAAAAATAATCAGGTAATTGGATGACCGGTGACAAAAGAAAAAAGATAGAGTTGTGTTTCGATAGTGTAGGGAAAATAGTCAGCCTCAAGGCTTCACTGACCAGAGCTGTAACAAACATATCCATTAATCTTGAGAGCGCCATTAAAAGATTAGAAACTAATCAATTTGTTATGGATGGTGACCCATTTGCTGAGATGAAACTAAGTGAAGGATTGGTCAGAATGGATGATGATGATGTAGAACACATCCAGAAACAATACACAGATTCTCTATGGGAGACTATGGACATACTCCTCCCTCACTATCGTACAACTAAGGAAGAATAGGAACGGTCAATAATGAATGAAAAAGGGGCAATTAATTTTGCCCCTTTTTCACACATATCTCTCATTAAAATAATCTAACTTATCCTGTTCACATTTATGAGCTATGAAAAAACTAATACTAATTCATTTATGTTTTCTTTTAATATGGAATTGTAGCGGTAATACTATGAATAAAGATTCGAAACACCAGAACCGATTGGCTGATTCCCAGAGCCCATATCTATTACAACACGCATATAATCCTGTGGATTGGTATCCATGGGGGGATGAAGCATTTGAAAAAGCAAAAAAAGAAAATAAGCCGATCTTCCTTTCCATAGGATATTCTACCTGTCACTGGTGTCATGTGATGGAACATGAGTCTTTTGAAGATTCTACTGTGGCTGAATTAATGAACCAAAACTTTGTGAATATCAAGGTAGATCGTGAAGAAATGCCGGAGGTGGACCACCTATATATGTCTGTCTGTCAGGCCATGACCGGAAGAGGAGGATGGCCGCTTACTATTGTAATGACCCCGGAAAAAGAGCCCTTCTTTGCAGGCACCTATTTTCCAAAAGATGGTCGTGGACAGAGACCAGGTATGCTGCAGCTTATTCCAAGCCTTGCCAATGCATGGTCAACAAAGCAAGGTGAGATTCGTGAATCGATCGACAAGATCCAAGATTATTTGATCCGTATCAACACGAGCGTGCCAGGCGGTGAGTGGGACGAGACCATGATACGAGATGCATTTGGCCAGTATGCTAGCAGGTTTGACCCTGACTATGGAGGGTTTGGAAGAGCCCCAAAATTCCCATCTCCTCATAATCTGATCTTGCTCCTCAGGTACAGCAAGTTATACGATGACCCGACCGCTTTAAAGATGGTAGAGACCACACTTCATTATATGAGACTTGGTGGTATGTTCGATCAAATTGGTCTTGGATTCCATCGCTACTCAACCGATAAACGTTGGCTACTTCCTCATTTTGAAAAAATGCTTTACGACCAGGCCATGCTCTCTATGGCTTATCTAGAGGCATATCATTTGACCGGGAATGAGGACTATGCAAATGTAGCAAGAGAGATCTTTACCTATGTTCTAAGGGATATGACCGATAAAGATGGTGGATTCTACTCTGCAGAGGACGCGGATAGCGAAGGTGAGGAAGGAACCTTCTATGTCTGGACCGAAGAGGAATTGATAGAGGTATTAGGTGACAAAAACGGAAAGATAATGGCCAAGGTCTATGGATTCTTGGACGCAGGAAATTTCCATGATGAGGCCACTGGTCAGACCACTGGCAAGAATATTCCCTACCTCCAGGATAATAGAGGTGAATTAGCCAAAGAATTCGATATGACATTGGACGAGTTGAATGAGGTTATGGAAACTTCCAGACAAAAGCTTTTTGAAGTAAGAGAAAAACGGATACATCCACTAAAAGATGATAAGGTACTGACAGACTGGAATGGACTTATGATCGCAGCATTTGCCCTTGGCGGACAGATATTAAATGAACCAGAGTATACCAATGCCGCTGAAAAGGCAGCTGGTTTTGTGCATAAAAAACTCCGAAATAAAAATGGCCGACTCTTGAAAAGATATCGTCTTGGTAAGGCAGGACTATCACCTCATCTAGATGATTACTCTTTTATGGTCTGGGGTCTGTTAAATCTATATGAAGGAACTTTTAACGTAGAGTATCTGTCTAGAGCGATAGAGCTATCCAATATAATGAATGAAGATTTCTCAGATGAGAATGGTGGTTTCTTTATTGGTAGTAAAGATGCAGAAAAATTGATGGTAAGAGCAAAAGACAGCTACGATAGTGCGATTCCTTCCGGAAACTCTGTGGCTGTGATGAATCTCTTTCGCTTAAGTAAAATGACAGGTGATAAAAAGTGGACCGATCTTGCAGACAAGACATTAAAAGCATTTACAGACCAGGCGAAACAGGCCCCTACAGGGTTTGCACATATGCTTACAGGTTTTATGTTTGACCTAAAAGATCCAAAAGAAGTGGTGATAGTAGCAAACTCATATGATTCGACCACGGAAGAACTTATTCAAAAGATCAGGGGCAATTATTCACCGAATAAAGTGGTTCTATTTAAAGATATATCTGATTCTAAGGAACTTGAAAAGATAGCTCCATGGATATCAGCACATTCTGTTATGGATAATAAACCCACTTTTTATGTCTGTGAGGATTTTACCTGTAAACGTCCAACAACCAATATAAAAACCGTCTTAAATTATCTAAGTGAGTAAATCATTCTCCAAACAGCTAGGATCTACATTAGCACATATCCAAGATCTTTTTGATACGGTGATCCATGGACTACTTAGGTCATCAGATAGTAGTAAAGAGAACAAAGTGATCAATAATATAAAAGATGCCGGAGACTCTTATTACAAGACATACTCTGATATTAAAAAAGGAAATGATACGGCATGAAAAAACTGGCACTACATTGGCAGATCATTATTGGACTAGCTCTAGGACTGGTCTACGGTATTATCGCAACCAATTCGGGCTGGGGTAGTTTCACATCAGACTGGATCGCTCCTTTTGGAACGATATTCATCAATCTCTTAAAGCTGATTGCGATGCCTCTTGTGCTTTCATCTTTAATTACTGGCGTTGCATCATTATCTGATATAAAAAAATTGAGCCGTATTGGCGGCAAGACCATAGGGATATACATTGGCACCACAGCGTTAGCGGTCACACTGGGACTTATTTCTGTTAACTTGATAAAGCCTGGGGATAAAGTTCCGGATAACATGAAAGAGAAGCTACAGCTAACCTATCAAAAGGATGCCTCCAAGAAAGCAAATACAGTTCAAGAGGTCAAGGGCAGAGGCCCTCTACAACCACTGGTTGATATGGTCCCCAGTAACTTTTTTAATTCAGCTTCTAGTAACAGGAATATGCTGCAAGTTGTTTTCATGGCGATCTTCATAGGCATTGGGCTGATTCAGATACCCAAAGAAAAAGGTAAGCCTGTACAACAATTCTTTGAAAGCCTCACAGATGTAGTGATCAAGTTAGTTGATATTATTATGCTAATGGCTCCCATTGGTGTATTTGCACTTATAGCTCAGACCATAAATAAAGTGGCTGGAAATAATCCTTCAGAGATCTTGGAATTGCTGGGCGCATTGGGCTATTACATGTTTGCGGTCATAGTGGGTCTTATTGCGCATGCTGCAATAACCTATACTGGAATAATGAGGCTTATGACAAAAATGCCGCTTGAGACCTTCTATAAAGGTATTGCACCTGCACAACTTTTAGCATTCTCTACCAGCTCAAGTGGAGCTACGTTGCCAGTAACCATGGAGCGATGTGAAGAAGAGCTTGGCGTCAGTGAAGAAGTATCATCATTTGTATTGCCTCTTGGAGCTACGATCAATATGGATGGGACGGCTCTTTATCAGGCTGTGGCGGCAGTTTTCATTGCACAAACATTGAATATGTCCCTTGATATCAGCGCGCAGCTTACAATCGTACTAACCACTGTATTAGCATCCATAGGTACAGCAGCTGTTCCTGGGGCTGGTATAGTAATGTTAGTGATCATATTGGAATCAGTTGGAGTACCAAGTGCCGGTATTGCACTCATTCTAGGTGTTGATCGTATCCTAGATATGCTAAGAACAACTGTTAATGTTACTGGAGACGCTACAGTTGCAGTAATTATCGCTGAATCTGAAGATCAGCTGAATATTCCATCAAAATAGTTTTTTTCAATTATTAATTTTTAATAATTTTGTTTCGATCTTTGAAAGTATATCGGGCAGGTTATGAATTTTTTTGGATCTATACTCAAAAATTGGGTGCTGTACTTCAGGTTCAAAAAACAGGCCTTTTCACTTTGGTGAATCAAGGAAGTTTGCTGTATTTGAGAGGCTCCCGTCATTCATTAAACAAAGAATGATCCCAAAAGAACAATCTGCCCGTGCTTTCAATTGACTCTGGCCAATATCTGATCTATTCTAGACCTACTTCCCCTTATTTTTAGTTTAACTCCATCTTCCTCATAAGATCGTTCTAGCACCTCTACACCTTCCTGTGCTTGTGCTATGGTTTTACCATCTTCATAAGGAAATTGAAGGTCGATGGTTTGATAATTCGCCTCCATGTGCTCAACTATCTTGGCTTTTAATTCGGAGAGTCTTAGGTGCTGTTGCGCAGAGATTGCTACGGCATCTGGAAAAGAACGCTTTATCTTTTCGATCATATTTCCATCTGAAATAAGATCGACCTTATTTAGGACTTGAATGGTGGGGATCTCATTTGCTTCCATATCTGAAAGCACTTCCTGAATTGTATTCATATGATCTAGTACCTGAGGCGAGGACATATCTAAGACCATTAATATCAGATCTGCTTCAAGGACCTCTTTTAAAGTGCTCTTGAAGGATGCTACTAGATTATGAGGGAGCTTTCTTATAAAACCAACTGTATCACTAAGTAAGATAGTATGAGATGTATCAAAGTTCAATTTTCGAACTGTAGTATCTAAGGTGGCAAATAACTGATCTTGAATAAAAACATCTGCACCTGTTAATGATCTGAATAAAGTTGATTTACCAGCATTCGTATAGCCAACCAAAGATACACGGAACTCTGACTGACGCCTTAGGCTTTGTGTAGAGCGCTCTTTTTCGATCTTAGAGAGATCTTTCTTTAATCTAGTTATGCGTGTACGGATAAGACGCCTATCCACCTCTATCTGCGTCTCTCCCATACCTGCGCGAGTACCAATTCCACCCATCTGTCGCTCCAAATGTGTCCATTGGCGAGTAAGACGTGGCAGTAGATATTCTAGATAAGCCAGATCTACCTGTGTAGTGGCCTCCTTTGAACGTGCATGCTTCTGAAAAATATCAAGGATCAGTCCACTACGATCCAATACTTTTATTTTTTCTGATAATTGGTGATAATTCTTTATTTGGGCGGGGCTTAATTCATCATCAAATAAGATCAGTTTCGCACCTAATTCTTTGGCCTGACTTATGATCTGCTGCGCTTTTCCCTTACCAATAAAGGTGGAAGGATTGATCTTAGATACTTTTTGCGTGATCCTTCCTATTACTTTAGCCCCAGCTGTCTCTGCTAATAGCTCTAACTCATCCAGGTGTTCATTGATAATAGTTTCTGTCGTCCCATGCCTAATAACGCCTATGAGTAGCGCTTTCTCATCTGAGATCTCTTTTTTTTCTATCATTATTCCTTGGTTTTCATTTTCATGGGCTCTGGTCTTCCAATTATTGTCTCTAACAACAAGAATATCAATGCTGCCGCAAGGAACATCTTCCATAGTGATTTACCTTGCCGGGTCTCCGAAAAAACATCTATAAAATCATCCTCAATTGTTAGCCAACGCGTTTGTCCCTGGTTTAAAAAGGATTCAATATCGTCTTGTGAGATCCTTTTCTGTAGATATTCATTATAATGAAGTCGCGTTGGAAAAGAGGTGAATTTTTCACCATTTGAATATACTTGATAAATACCTAACTCATTTGTCGATGTTATCCTAATGCCTTCTCTATCATATTCTGGCACGATCATTTCTGTCCTTCCTAATGGAGAAACCACTTCCCATTTATTCCTTAGTTTACTTTCTTCTATAGATATCCATTTCTCTTCATCAACCAATACAGGTGCCGTGTTAACTTCATCTGTACCCGTCAAGATCAGCAATCTATATAAGAGAGGCACTATCATTCCACGGATCGGAAGGTCATTCCATCGTAGGTCTAATAAAGTAGAAAAATAAAAAATAGTACCGCTACCTTTTGAAAATTCGATCAATAATGGGTCATTATTATTCAAGTCCCAATGCGTTTTATATTGCGTTCCTAGTTTCACTCTCACATATTTGAATACTTCGGGTAATTCCTTATCAATGTTTCGAACATGGATATCATTCATAATATCTGAATTTTCCGTTACAATTTGAGAATTAAAGAAGCCTTGGCCAGCACTTATAACTGTATCTAATTCAGGAAAGCCAATTGTAGTAAAGAGATCAGAATGAAATTGCTCTTTATCTTCTGCACCTTGGAACCAGATCACGCCACCTCCTTCTTTGAGAAAGCGATTGATATCCTTGGTGCCTTGCTCTGAAATACCCGTAGGGTTATGTATCACGATCACATCGACATCATCCAAAAAAAGACGATTTAGATCAGACTGTATCCTTGTTTCTAGAATTAAAAATTTATTTTCAGGGTCGATAGACCTTAATATCATTTCTAATACAGATATATCGTTGGCATCTGATCCTATTATACTACAGCGGATCTCATCCATAATTGGCATCGATAGGTGCCAATAGTTATCTAATTCATAATCATCTCTTGGGAGAATGATCTTGCCATTAAGAATACCTACTTCTGCAGGATAGGCTTGAAATAAAAATTCTTTTTCTTTTCCTGTATCAAACTCTGATACTACTTGCCCGACCCTATGATCATTAAATACTAATTCTAAAGGTATGTTTGGCTTACTTAGAGTCCCAGAATTCTTTACACGGGTATCCAGCTTCACCAGTTGGTTCAGAGTTTTTATTCGACTAGCAGGAGATACATTTAAAATGCCTAAATTATCAAAAACGGGCTTGGGCTGAACAAAATAGAATTTCCATTCATCAATATTATTAAGTCCATAGAGGAATGAGGAATCTGGTTCGTACATCATGTCACTAAAGACCACGCATTCCTTAATAGGCTGATCGATCTCTTTATCATCTAATATATTATTAATAGCTTGCCAGATATTATCATGGGATGCTGTTGATCTAATTGATCTGACAGAATTTCTAATTTTTGGATCATTTGATTTTCCTTCAAAGACCACTTTAGGCGGGCAGGTCTGGGAAATGGTTATTATAGTCTCATCTTTAAATAAAGGTATAATAGCCATTGCGGTATTTTTTGACCGTTCTAAAAAAGTTCTCTCACCGTCTTTTACGGACATACTTGCAGAATTATCTAGAACAATTACCAACTTTGAATCCTGTTCTGCTGCCAACCAACCAGGCATGAAACCTTGAGTAACGGGTTGAGCCATCATCATAACAAGGCAAATAATACAGAGTACCCTTAATAATAAAATGATCATTTTTTGGATCTGCACCTTACGAATAGAGCTAGTTTCTAATTCTTTGATAAAACGTATGGTACTGAATTCAACTTTATTTTGTTTAAGTCGGCTTAATAAATGGATAGCTATTGGAATACTAATAGCAGCAATAAACCAAAGTAATGATGGTGATAAGAATGTCATATTATTCTTTCAGCCATCATCATGACCATACCTGAAAAAATAGGAATGGTTAGATTATCGTTGATCTTTAGCGGTAATAGCTCGATGAGCATTGCGGCAAGCGCACCGAGAAATAGTATGATCGGCGGGAGCGTGTGAATGGTCAACATTACTACTCCAAAAGAAACGATAAAGCCTGCTAGTCCGCCTGTCAATGTTTTATCACCGATCCTTCCTAATGGGAAGAGCTTACCAATAATAGCTGCAAATGAATCTCCAATAGCCAAAAAGATCAAAGCGGAAACAGCAATTGCCATATCAAAGGAAAATACAGTAATGGTCCACCCAAAAAGAAGCCATGTTGCTCCTGTCAAGCTACCTTTTGATTCACTCACACGAAGCATGGACCCAAACCAATGATCAAAAAAATATTTTACAGTCTCAATATTCCTTCTCAACAATTCTATACTTATCGCAAAAAGACTAGCAATGGATAAGAGTATCACCATGATATCTTTTTCTTGTATAAACCATAGATAGCTTAGTGGAACCAAGCAAGAGGAGATATGAAAGACTTTGCGTGAGATCTCATTTAATGGTAATCTATTCACTTACTTTATCATCTGGTTAAAGATATCTTGCATATCTAGAACACTGATCGTCAGATCAATATTTGTTGGTTTCTCAAGCACAGTCTCTGCGGGTATGGATTGGTCTAAGACCGTATACGGGATCAGATCTTCATTTTGACGATAAAATGTTTTACCCAGTTTAAAGCCTGCCCTTTCTAGATCCGCGACTGCTTTTTTCTTGCTTAAACCAAAGAGATTTGGAACTTGAAAAAAGTTAGGGGGTACTCCTAAACTAATTGTTAAATGTAACCCCATACCCTTATTCAACATATCACCACCTTTTGGATACTGCCATGTGACATTACCAGAGGGGACATCAGAATTATATTCTTCATATACCGTATCTATTTCTAATCCTATTTGATTTAAAGCCAATTCAGCACTCCTCAATGATCTCCCTATCAGATCTGGAATTGATACCATTTTCTCAGCCTGAGCGATCTTTAAGCGAACTGTCCTGCCTTCTTTTACTCTAGTATTTGGTGCAGGGTACTGATCAACAACCATACCCACATCATATGAAGCAGAAAAAAGGGTGTCAGAAACAAGGCTGCGATATCCCTCAGATCTCAATATCTTTTGAGCATATTCTAATTTTTTATCTGTGACGTTCACCATGTACCTTCCTTGATCCATACGAACATATATAGGCATTAGTAAAAGATCAAATATCAAGATCACCATTAGGCATAATCCAGAAAAAATAGCAATATATATACCAGATATTTTCATTGTTTTCGCTTAAGCTTTGCTGCAAACATACCATCCACTCCATGCAAGTGAGTTAGTGTTCTTAGCGCTCCTCTTTCATCTATCCAATTGGATGGAATTTTTCTAGGAACAGTATCTACTGAAAAATCACTGTTTAACTTAAGGAAACGATCTACTACGTTCCAATTCTCTTCCGGTTCAATTGAACACGTTGCATATACTAGAGTGCCATTTGGCTTAAGGAATTTGGAACAGTTATTTAATATTCCTATTTGCTTATCGGACGCTTGGTTTATATCCCTGGGTTTACATATCCAGCGAATATCAGGCCTTCTACCTAATACACCGGTTCCAGTACAAGGCGCATCAATTAAAATTCTGTCCGCTAATGGATAGGTATCTTTCTTTGCATCTTTGACAGACCATTGGATATTTTTCTGTCCATGTCTTTTCATATCCTCTTTCCCGCTTTTTACCCGTTCAGTGCTCAGGTCTGAGGCAAGTATTGTACCTGTTTCCCCAACTATGTTAGACAAATATAGTGTCTTAGTTCCTGGCGCTGCACATACATCCAGTATGGTCTCGCCAGGCTTTGCATCCATACAATCTACAATTGCGGCAGATGCGGGGTCTTGAATGGATATCTTACCTGATCTAAACAGATCTGTTCTAAGCACCTTTCCTAGACCATGATCTAGTTTTAAAAAAGAGGAAGAATATTTTTGTAAACTTATTCCATCTCCTATCAGAGATTCTTTTGCAGCATCTATACCAATTTTTTCAGTTTCAACTCTTATGAAACTGGGAGATGGGAGGTTGATATTTTTTACGAGCTCTAAAAATTGTTCAGTTCCGAATCTTTTTTTCCATCTCTCTTGCATCCAAATAGGTAGAGAATGCCAATTGGGATCATCTACAAGATGATGATACCAATTTTTATCTTCATCATTCTTCCTTGTTAGTTTTCTTAATATTGCATTTGTAAATCCAGCTGCTTTACGATTTAAGAGATTGCGCGTAAGAGTAACTGCTGAATCTACAGCTGCATAATTGGGTACGACCTCATCTATCAATATCTCATAGAATGCTATTTTTAAAATAGATAAAATTGATGGGTCAATTTTATCACAGCGCCTACCAGAAACATACTCGATCATAAACTCTAGTCTGCCTTTAAAACGTATTGTCTCGTTGGAGAGTACCCTTACTCGTGATCTTGTTAACAGGTCTATTTGAGCACTAGAAATTATCTCGTCAATGATCAGATGAAGTTTTTTTTGATCCCTATTAAAACGATTCAGAACCTTTACAGTAAGAAACCGGGCATCATTTTTCATATACCAAGTTTATCTCCTATTGCTAATCGTGTCCCCTTCATAAATTCTTCAATTGGCATTCGTTTTTTACCTTCAGTTTGCACCTCTAACAACGAAAGTGAACCTTGTCCTGTTCCAACTATTAACTTTTCCTTGGATAATTCTATAATTCCCCCTGGTTCATCTGAGTTTCTATCTATTTTTTCGGTTTTAAATATTCTGAATCGTTTTTGGAAAAGAGTTGTAGACATTCCAGGATGAGGAGATAAACCCCTGACCCAATTATGTATTTTAACGGCCGGCCAAGACCAATCAATAATGGTCATATCTTTTGTGATCTTTGGGGCTTTGGTTGCCATTGCTGAATCTTGTTCGATAGGATTTGTCTTTCCACTTTCAATATTATTTATCGTTTGTATTATCATATCAGCGCCAGCTTCGCACAAGCGCATACCGAGTGTTAGCATGTTATCATCTTCATGAATTTTTAATTTCTTTTGAAGCAATATATTTCCTGTATCAACCTTTTGTTTGATCTGAAATATGGTAACTCCAGTATCCTTATCTCCATTCATTAAAGCCCATTGTATTGGACCTGCACCACGATATTTAGGCAGAAGAGAGGCATGTAAATTGATCGCTCCATAAGTTGGTATGTTGATCAATGCATTTGGTAGGATCTTGTAAGCTACAATTACAAATAGATCCGGTTTTAATTCTTTTAGCTGATCTATTAGGTGATCTGATCGCAATGATATGGGCTCGATCAGGTCTATACCATTTGATCTTGCAAAATTACCCACAGGCGTCGACTGCAAAGAACGTCCTCTACCCATTGGCTTTGGCGGATTTGAAACAACGGCGATCAGATCATGTTCAGATCTATGAACTGCTTCTAACGCTGGTATTGCAAAATTGGGGTTGCCCATAAAAATGGTACGCACTATAGATACTCCCCAACAATTAAATATATATTAAAGTACAAACCCCTTTTCAGACCTAGACCTTAAACGAGACTTAGAATTGCTTTCTAACTCTTTTAATTCAGCCTGATACTTAATTCGCTCAACCTCTCCCACTCGATCAACAATGAAAACTCCATTTAGGTGGTCCATTTCATGCTGTATAGCTCTTCCCAACAATCCCCCGAATTCGTCTTCATGCCATTCTCCATCAGGTGTTTGGTACTTTAATGTCACTTTTTCTGGTCTAGTAACATCTAGTGCAATTCCAGGCATCGATAGACAACCTTCTTGAAAAACTTGATCCTCACCTTGTTTTGAAACAATACTACCATTGATAAATATATGAGTTTCATCTGCTTCTTCAGTATGAGTAACATCAATAATAAATAGATTCATATCTAGACCAACCTGATTTGCTGCTAAACCTATTCCTTCAGCTTCATACATAGAGTCAAACATATCACTGATAATTGAATTTATATCTTCAAGATCTTTAACTGATTTACATTTTTTTCTAAGGATCGGATCACCGTAATGAACTATTTCTAATACTGCCATCAGGACTGCTCCAGTTCCTCATCTTTCACTTTTTCAGCTAAACCTGCAATCGCCGTTCTATTCATGATCAGATTTGTATTGTTGTCTACTTTTAATACAATTAGGCGTCCCTTTTCTTTGAATCCTTGTACAGTGCCATAGATACCACCCATTGTTATGATCTTATCTCCTTTTTGCAAAGATTCTCGCATAAGCTCTTTTTGTTTCTGGCGTTTGGTTTGTGGACGAATCATTAAAAAGTAGATCACAAACATTATTAAAATAAATGGAAGAAATGCCGCTAGGCCCCCACCTTGTTGTGCTTGTCCGTATAAAAAATCCATAATTATCTCTCTTATATCCTAAAAATTACCTTAGTTGTGCATCAATTTAAAGACTGATCTCTATAATGGTACCAGTATCAAAAGAAGAGCTAATAACCTTTAAACTTCCGCCATGTATTTCTTCAACGATCCTACTTGAGAGTGATAATCCTAAACCCCATCCAGTTTGTTTAGTGCTAAACCCAGGCCGAAAAATATTTTTCCAATCCTTTTTTGGAATACCTTTTCCATTATCTTCAATGCGAATCTTAATACCGTCAACATCTTTTTTTAATGAAATACTTATCATCCCATCTTCCCGTTCAATTGCATCAATTCCATTGCGTATGATATTCTCAATTGACCATGCAAGAAGTGATCCATTCGCTCTAATAAATATCCCAGGCTGAATATCATTTACCAGCTTTACTTTTTTACCAAGGGAGGGTAATCGTTTTGTAAGATAATTGACTATTTTCTCGACCCTTTCCGATAAATCTAGTTCTTCAAAGTCCGACTTAGATCCCATTTTGCTAAAACGCCGTCCTATCTGTTCAAGCCTCTGAAGATCCGCTTCCATTTCAGGTATAATTTCTTCTGTTTTATCTGGGTGATTCTTTAGCCAATCTACCCAACCCATTAAAGCGGAAACAGGAGTACCTAATTGATGCGCGGTCTCACGAGCCATTCCCACCCAGATGTGCTTTTTTTCATTATTTCGGATAAAACTAAATCCAGAAAAACCAAGAAAAATAAATAAACCAATTGCAATGATCTCGATATAACTCCACAATCTCAATTTTTCCACCATTGCTGAGTCCCCATAGTGCAAATATCCAAAAGTTATCTCACCTACCTTACTATCACTATATGTTAGAGGAATAGGTTCATTATAACGATCTGCCATTTTCATGAATTTGATCCTAGCATCATCTGTTTGAATTGAACTTGGAAGATTTTTCCACATTTGAGGATTATGATCAGTATCTGTCTGTATAAGAGGAAATTTGACCTTCTTGATTATATTCTCAAATATGAAGTCAAGATTTGCATCATTATCGTCTTTTACAACATTTGCTATCAATCCTGCGTAAAGACGAACGATCTCTCTATTATCTTTACGAAGTTCATTAACTAGGATCTGAGTGTAGGCAAGTAAACATATAACAAGAATAACTCCTAAGGTAAATAGACCTGCTTTGATATTGCCAGCATGACGATATAATCTCATGGTTATTTATGGTGCTTATCTTTATTTCGCCAAAAAGATAAACCTAAAAATAGTATAACTGAAAGGAAGGATACTCTTGAAAGAATACGTGTTCTCTCCCATGGATTCGTATCATATTCAAAAATGACCTCTATTTCACCGGGTGGGACCTCCACAGATCTCAAGATATGGTTGGTCTGGTATATTGGAGTTTCACTGCCATTTACAGTTGCTTTCCAGCCAGGCTTATAATAGATCTCGGATAACACTAACAGTCCACCTGTGTCAGAAATTGATATTAGTTCAATCTTATTCTCTGTTCTTGATCTAACAGATACTTGGCCACTTACATCTTTCATAGATCTATCACCGCTATAATTATAGAGAATAGCTGTTTTAGAAGGGTCAAAACCACTAAGAAGGGTTTCCATAAGAGATTCTCGCTGGGAATTAACTGCTTTAACATCTCCAACGATCCAAGCTTTAGGTAAAACATTTTTATTCTCGTATAAGCCTGGAACACCTTTTATACTGACAAAATCAGGATTATTGATCTTCCTACTGGTCAATACATATTTTACATTCAACATATCCATGATCTGGGGCTTATTAAACCCTTTGGCATCCATGAGATCCTGGTAATTTCTTAACTTTATCGGACGATAGCCCCCTATACTTTCAATATTCCAATAGCTATATTGATTAGATCCTAATTTATCAGCTGGGAAAATACGAAAATGGTCAGGGTCTTCTTTGACATACTCAATTGCTTTACTTCTTTGGAACATCATATCCATATTCTTCGGTGGTTTAATATCCATGAATTCGGAGTTCAACATCCATAGATCAAATAGAGCAAGCAAAAGCAAACCATAAACAAAAATATGTCTCTTGATCTTTTTATAAATCAAACCCCAAATAAGTCCTAATGCCCCTATGCTAATGGAAAAAGCTAACAGTAATCCTTTATTATAAAGCTCGATTCTAGAAGAACGCATTTTGGTTATAAATCCTGGATTATTATACCGAGCGTCCCCTACTGCACTAAAAGAAAATAGCCCATCACCAAACATAATTAGAATCATCGTTATGCCACCAATACCTCCAGCCACATATAATACTTTTTTAAAAGTTTCTTCTTTATCAGTTTGATCTAATAAAGTATCTATGCCTCTTGCTGCTAGAAAAGGGATGGTAACCGCTAGAAGCATATAGATCATTGATGGGATCCTAAATTTGGAAAAAAATGGTAATAATGAATAGAATGGTTTATAAAGAACTGGTAAATAAGATCCAAAACCTGTTATAAGTGTTAAAGCTGTAATAGTCCAAAATATCCATTCTAATCTATCTGGTTTTTTGAGTAGCGCTCCTAAAATAGCAAAAATAATAGCAACTAAGCCCAAATAATGAGTGGATTGAGTAAAAGGCATAAAACCCCAATATGCACCCCGCTTAGGATCGCTAGTATTCTGTAAACCATAGTGATAGGGATAAATAAATGAAATGGTTTCAAGTGGATGGAAAGACCATTGAGTTGCATAATTCCAATCTGTACCGGACTCTGTTTGATTTGATCGATCGAGTACTGATCTTGCACCTCGGTTAGAGTGTTTCTGAAATTTATATATGTCCAGATATGGATCAGAAACCATAAATAGTGCAAGAATTAGACCTGCTACTATACCAACAAGAGGATATATAGATCTTTTAATTGAAATAGTCTTAATTGATGAGCCAACCATCCATACATAATAAAAGCCAATCACCATCCATGTGTAATAAGCAACTTGAGGATGATTTGCCCATAATTGAAGAGCTGTTGCAAGAGCAAGAAATAAAATAGCTTTAATGGTCGTTCTGTCTATAAGATATATTGCGGCAGCAATTACCCAAGGAATGTATGCCATGGAAAAGATCTTATTCAGGTGTCCTGCATTTATAAGACCAAAAGTATAGGGTGTGAGTGCTGAGATAGCACTACCTATCAATGCAGATGATCTACTCATACCCAACATATTCATTAGAACAAACATACCAATACCAGATAGGCTCAAATAAAACCATATCTTTAAACCATTATTAAATAAAATATTACTTCGAAAATATTTTGTAGGGTCTCCACTTGTATAGATATATCCACCATATGAAGGCATACCAGAGAATAGATTAGGATACCATTGCGGAGTATCAGCGTTGTCATTCAGATAACCATCACGCCATTCATTTATAGGGTGCCGTTCCAGTTCATCATTTGTGGTAACGATCTCACCAAAAAAAACCATACGATAGAGGAATAGAATGGGTATAATTGTAAGAATGAACAATTCTATTTTATTTTTATTAAAAAAAGTCATTGAGATTTTTTCTCTATTTTTGAAATAAGTTCTTTCCAATATACAAGGTCATTACCTCTTTCTGTTTTCCAATGGAATACTCCCGATCCATACATATGGGTTATCATAATTTCATCATTATAATAGTATAACTCAAATTGCTTTGCTAGCTCAGTCTTTGATATTTCAGCCTTATCTGCAATATCGGTACTATAACAAGCATGAAAGTTTAAAGCATCGAAGCCCTCCTTACGGAAGCTCTCTATGATATCCTTTCCAGTATCTGGGCTTGTTATGCCTGTCAAATTCTCCAACCATGCTGAAATAATTCGCAGCCTTTTACTGTTGTCAAGCTTTGTCTTACTTGTCAGTAATCCTAATCGGGTGATCTTCCGGAGGAAACTATTAATGATCTTTCTACCCAAAGACGGAAAAGGATTGAAAGACCTTTCAAATTTTAATAATTGTTCAGTTCGAAAAAACATAAAAATGACACTTGGATAATCATGTTCTTTTCCAAGTTTCCATTCTGGATAAGGTGCGCCAATGACCATTTTATCAAATTGGTTCATTTTATCAATGCAAAAATTATCCCAGTCTTGTTTAAATACATGTACATCTGGGTCAATGATGAGAGTAAAATCTGTTTTGCAATTTTTTATGCCATGGTCCAAAGCATTTGCATGAGATATGGATCTTTGGAGTCCCAAACCATCATTCATAACAAATTGAATTTCAAGATCTTTAGAGAAAAGACCTTTTAACTCTTCATCTTGACCATTTGTGTTATCAACTACAACAAACTGCAATGCTTGGGGATTACCTGCCTTCATCCTAAGATTGTCAAATAATCTACTTAAATGCTCCCCAGATCTAAAACTAGTTGAAAGCACTGTAATATTCTTTTTTAAATCAGAAACCAAGTTTATTTCTCAACTCTAGAGTAAAGTTCTGATTCTAATCTAACAATATCTTCAGGAGGGGTCACCTCCTCTCCCTTTTGGCTACTAGTAATTGAACTATCAACAAATTGGTCTACGACCTTTGGATCCCACTGTTCATTAAGAAAACCAAAAAGTGAATCACAAGTAGACAATGGGTCTTTCAATAGCGCTTCAAACGAACAATAATGAGTAGGCAATTGAGATCCATTGCAAAATTTTAGGGCTCGTTCAGTATAGGCTTTCCATAATTCTAGTCCTTGTTCTAAAGGTAATTCGTTACGTTTTTTTAATGACCGGGAAACTGATAATGCTTTTCGAACTACAAAAATAATTTTAATATCATCTGAAAGATCTAATTCTTGCATAATATTCACCCAATATTCTACAGTTAAACATGTACGAGGATCTTTCCATCCCCAATTTTCATATCTCAAATTGTACTCTTTCACAATTTTTTTCATTTTTAATAATAGGTTATCATTAATGTCAATTGATGGGATGTCTGTGTTATAAGATTTAACATGATAACCAGATAATTTTAATATTTGATCATTGATTTTTCTAAAATCATAATTTTCATAAAAGCCTTTTGGATTTTGAGTTAATGGGCGTGGCCAGAATGTTTCGTAATTGCCCATTAATATTTTATTCATGTGCAGCACACCTGCAAAGGTAGATGTCCCACTGCGATGCATTCCTAAGACAATAACAATCATTTATAATAATTCTTTTTGAAACCTACTAATTCAGGTTCATTAAATATAAATCGTCTTATAAAAGCTTGTATAAAACCAAGACCATATCCAAAGATCTGGATAGGTATGACTAACAGTAACACAGGGAACACCCTTATATCTTTTTTATTTAATGCCCCTAACAGGCAAATGATAGCACCTGGAGTAAAGAATAGAAGAAATATATCTAATACTCTCCAATTTAATTGAAAGAGCATGATAATTAAAAAGAGAGCACCCAAGAGAGAAAGAGATGGCAAAAAATGTACAGGTTCTAACATAGCTATATCAATTTTACCTAGATTGATCCTTGCTACACCCCAGTTAAATACCTGCTTAATAAATTGTTTTAAAGAAGTCCTTCTTCGATGGTATACTAAAGCATTTTTAATAAATCGTATCCTCCCACCAGACATGCGAATACGATGGCTAAACTCTATATCCTGTCCATGCCTTAGACTACCAAATCCACCTAGTGTCTCATATATATTTCGTTTTATTCCCATATTATGCGTACGAGGATAAAATTTTGATATCATTTTTTCACTGTGCCCACGCATTCCTCCTGTTGTAAAAAAAGATGTCATTGAATAGTCTATCGCTTTTTGCAGAATTGTAAAATCTTTTTTACCACCATCTGGACCTCCACAAGCATCAAATTCATTTTTTTGATATTCATCAACAATAGTCTCAATCCAATTGGGATGTGCTTCGCAATCAGAATCAATGAATAGAATAAGATCACCGATTGATTTTTTTAGCCCATGATTTCGCGCTGCACCTGGACCTTTATTTTCTTGAGAAATATACTTTATTGAATATCTTGCTTTTTCCTGCCAGCGCTTAATTAATGTTTCCGTTTCATCTGTTGAACCATCATCTGAAATAATCAATTCAAAAACATTATGATCTATACTCTGAGCAGATAGAGATTTCAATAGGTGTTCTAATTCACTTGCTCGATTATAAGAAGGAGTAATAACACTAATGAATAATTTATTATTCATTTTTATCCTTCCATTCGCTCAGATCCCAACCTAACAATGATTCCAATTTTAGTATTTCATCTTTATAAAAAATATGCAAGAAGTCTAACTCATCATTACTTAATTCAATAGGATAGCTGCGGGTATGTATTTCCACATGCTCAACTGTCTCAAAAGATGATATGGATAAAAATTTTGCCACTTTTCCTAAAACTTTATTTGGGTCATTACGCAATGATTCATTTTGCAGCAATAATAATTGATCATTATTAAAAGTTGATTGTATTTGTTTGATCTGGTCTGAATAAAATCCACGCTCCAAATATGAAAATGTCCTATCCTGAATATGCTCTGTATCTAATAAACTACTCTCTTCATCTTTGATTGCTTTCCAAAAGGATCTATGCTCTCGTTTCTTATCTCGCTCCATATTCCAATGAGAAAATGCCCTATCCATAGGATTTCTTAAAACAGCGATCAACTTCATATCTGGATTGTAATTATGCATCCGTTTAATAGAATTTTTCCAATACATATAAATAGGAGTTGCTTCTCCAATTATCTTGTGGTGATCTCTAGGGCTAAAATTTAGATGATACTTTAAGTAATCCGGTTTTTTATCTATAAAAAAATTATCATTATCAAAAAAGTGTACTTCTTTTTTATCTGCCATACATATTTCAGGGTGCATCCTTAAATATCGATCTAGTGCCGTTGTACCCCCTTTCTGTGTACCACATATGATAAACCCAATTTGAAAATCAAATTTTTTACCTAGTATATTTTTGATTTTATTTTTAATAAAGGGCACTAAAAATGGTTCTTTAATAAATCAGATAACGATGAATATTGAATTCAGCTATTTAACTACTATTAATTATGAAACTGTTTAATTCTATTTTCATTATCTTGTGAGGACCTTGCCATTAATTCACCAAGTAACCCGATAGAAAAGAACTGAATACCAATGACAATCAACATAACTCCAAATGTTAATAAGGCCATATGCTTTGAAAAAGGATGCCCAAGCCAATATTTGTAATAAAGCACACAGCATTCAACAAAAAAACCTATCGATAAAAAACCTATACCAAATGAACCAAAAAGGTGAAGAGGCTGTTGATTATAACGATTGAGAAATAGAATGGTGATAAGATCAAAAAAGCCATGGAATAACCTTGAACCACCATATTTAGTATTACCAAACTTTCTAGAACGATGGTTCACCACTATTTCGGTTACCTTAAACTTTCTTTGTCCTGCTAATGCGGGGATATATCTATGCCTCCCTCCATATACATCAATAGACTTTACAACAGAGTTTCTATAACCCTTTAATCCGCAATTAAAATCATGAATTTTAACCCCAGTCATAAATCGAGTAACCATATTAAATAATTTAGATGGCAATCTTTTATTAAGAGGATCTAACCTGGTCTTTTTCCAACCAGATACTAGATCCCAACCTTCTTCTAACTTTGTAATTAGATTCTTTATTTCTGCTGGGTCATCTTGAAGATCCGCATCCATAGTAATAATATATTCACCTGCGGCAGCTTTAAAGCCCTCTCTTAATGCTGCGGACTTTCCATAATTTCGGTAAAATTGAATCATTTTGAAATTTTTACTTTCAATACATAATTTACTTAACCATTCAGTAGACCCATCACTTGAACCATCATCAATAAAGATCACCTCCCAAGTTTTATATTCACTGAGGTTGTGGACTAGTTCATCTACTAGATCTGGCAATGAGTCTCTTTCGTTGAAAACTGGAATGACTATAGAGATATTCATATCAGTATTTTAATAGTTTCCATACTTTCTTGAGATTAACATATTCAGAATTTCTATTTCTACTTTTTATATTAATATTTATAGCTTGTTTTGATTTCTTGTCACGAAATTTTGCTTCTACTAAAGCTCTTTTTTCATTCATTAATTGGTCACTAAAAAAATTTAATTCAAAATTTTTCGCAAGTGATGGGTCTATTGATTTGAACTTATCTTTGAATTTTGGTTCGACACCCCAAACAAATTGAGTAATGTCATTGGGCTCTAATACATTTAATAAAGGGAAAAACTCTATGATCTCTCCATAATTATATTGTTTATTCTCAATCAAATTTCTTGCAGTTACTGAATTTGGAGTGATCCACATCAATAAAACTTTACGACCTAACGCATCACCAAATTGAAAGAAAGTACTATCTCTTTGACTTTTAAAAGCAAATGAAAGCTTACCTTTGAGGGGACCATTTGAGTCTATCATTCCCTTTCCTGTACAAGAACTAAATTCTTGCAGATATTCCGAATAACTTTTTTGAGGCATGAATACTAACATTTGACTTCCAGGTCCAGCACAGCCAATAAAAATCGTTAGGAACAGTAGTCTGAATATTAGCATTCAATCCTGATTCTCTGCTTGCTGGATTACTTGTCCATTTTCCTTAGCTTTTACTTTAATTATCTCATTAAGATGCTCTTGGATAGTTTCATTGCTAGAATCAATATTTAAAGATTCTCGGATATAGCGCAATGCCTCATCAAAATTATTCATTTTAAAATAGATCCAGCCTATTGTGTCAAGGTATGCAGCTGATTTTGGCTCTAATCTAATTGCGTTTTGTGCGAGCTCTAGTGCAAATTCAAAATCTCTATCTCGCTCAACTAAACTATATGCATAATTGTTATAGGCCTGGGCATCAGTACTGTCGGTTGAAATAAGATCAATATAAAGTTTGTCAGATTCTACCCAATCTCCCGTTGAATCATAAATTAGAGCAAGATTATGTTTAGTATTCCTGGATTGAGGATAGATAGCAAGGGCTTTTGACAAATGCACCTTGGAATTAATAAAATCCTTAATTTGATAGAAAGCAGTACCTAATAAATATTGGACTGTAAAATCTTGGGAAAATCTCTCTTCATGGGGTTGCAGTACTTGAATAGCTTCTTCAGGTTTTTTACCACTCATTGCCATAACTGCATTATTAATAAAGCCACGTGAATCATCGGGGTAATTGTCTATTATTCTTTGGTTATATATGATAGCTTCTTGGCTACGTTCTTGCCCTATCAATAATGTAACTAAGCGATGAAGTATATCAACATTTTGACTATCTTGTTCAAAAGCTATATACATTGTCTCTAAGGCTAAACCGGGATTTTCTAATTCTTCATATAGCGCACTTTTTTGAATCAATAAGTTTGAATCAACACCTTTTAGCTTTTCAATTTTTCCAACTATTTCTAAAGATTTTTCATAATTACCATTATAAAGAGTAAGGTCACGCATAGTTTCGAGAAGGTCTAGATTTACAGGGTCATCCATAATTAATAGGTCGCAAATTTCTTCAGCACGATAAAATTTACTTGTAGTAAGCGCTATTTGTAGAGCCTGTTCTAGTCCATTTACAGCCATAGGGTCTATTTCATGGCCTTGGATATAATAGTCAATTGCCATATCCCAATTTTTTTGAATCCTAGCCAAATCAGCTAGAGTGAAAATATAATCTAAATTATCAGGGAAAGAACGGCTTAGTGACATAAATATATTATTAGCAGCTTTATATTTTTTCTGAGTTAAATATAATTGACCTAACATCTCCCGTGCTTCTTTTTCTTCTGGGTCGAGTTCTAAAGCTATTTGTAAATGGTCCTCAGTTCGTTTTACTTTACCTAACCTTCGATATCCATCAGCTATAGAAACGTGGATAGTGGAAGCATTTGGATCTAACTCTATAGCATCCTGGAACTCAAGAATAGCTAGAGCATAATTGCCTTGACTCATTAAAAACTCACCCTGCATGAAATGATGTAAAGCTAGTTCATTACTATTGATAACATCTGCATTAATGAGAAAATGAGAAGAAAAAATTATGCAAAGGATATTTATCTTAAATTGGTTAGTCATTTTTATTTGTACTATCATGTATTGTAATGCCATTTCCGCCACGCTGCTTAGTAGCATACATAGCTTGATCCGCAAATTCAATTAATTCTTTAATATCTTCTGTATGAGTAGGATATTCAGACATACCTCCAGATATGGTTAGTTTAGTATCAATGCTATCCATAGAAAATTCATACTCTGCAATATTATCAACTATTCTTTGGGCAACCATATTTGACATCGCTGCAGTCGTATTGATCAATATGATAGCAAACTCTTCACCTCCATAGCGAGCAACAACATCAACAGCACGTACATTATCTATCATAATTTTAGCTACAGTTTGAATAACATAATCACCATATTGATGTCCGAGGGTGTCATTCACTTTTTTAAATTTATCTAGATCAAACATCATAACTGCCATTTTCTGTTGGAAACGAGCTGCACGTTGAATTTCATCATTAAATCTTTCTTTGAATGTTTGATGATTTAGAAGTCCAGAAAGACCATCATGAGTTGCGTTAGTATGAATTTTTTTATACTCATACCTCCAATGTAATGCGGAACCTAAAACTTGCCCTATTAATTCAAGATCTTTTAACTCTGAATTGGTAAAAGGACGTTCACTTAACCTTTCTAAAACAATAGAACCTCTACTCTCCCCTTCGATGATAACGGGAGATGCCATAACAGATCTATAATTTTGGTTTTCTGATTCAGTAGATTTAAATCTTACAATATTTGGATATGAAGTTTTCCAATTTGCAGTTAATAAGGATGTTCCATTAATTACAGGTAGACCATGCAATGAACCATTTGTGGGAAATTCAGCACCTTCAATAAATTCATCTTTTTCACCATCGGTTAATCTTATAATTGATATGATTCCTTTATCGTGCTTTCTCCTGTTTTCTGTTTCTTTACGTATGGATATTGTAACTCTATCATATTGGAAAAAAGTTCTAATTAAATATTTAATTTGATTAAAAATGTTCTGAGAATCAGATTTGAAATCTAAATTAAATAATATCTCTAGAATAAATGATTTACTCTCTTCTCCAAGTATGTGCTTATCTAGGCTATCTAAGTTTTCCAAACCAAATGATATAAAATCTCCCATTTTATCGAGAACTTCCATTTCTTTATCAGTGGCGTCTGTAAAATGGTCTATTGAAGTAAGAATAAATCCCGCGAGATTACCACGCAAATTTATTGGGCTAAAAATAGCGCATTCACTACCTCGCCAGTTTTGGCCAAAAAAAAGATCTGCCCATATGTCTGGATATTCTTTTTGATGTAGCTTTTTCTTACCAATAATGTACTTTTTTATTTCATCATTTCCAGCAGATATTGAATCAGCAAATTCACTAGCCTTACCTGCTTGAAGCGTAAAAATATGTTTTGATGGGTCAATAATATATATTGCTGATTTACAATTGGGATTGATTGATTTTGTTGTCGCTATAACTAAAGACGTTAAACTTTTGTACAGATCTTTTGTACTACTATTAGATTCTATGGTAAGTATATCTGCGGATGCTTCCTGATTTTGAGAAGATGATTCTGTCAATGATAATTCACCCAAGACCTTATTGTGATACAGCATTAGAATCAGAACTGTTGCAACAATAATTATATATTGTAAAAGGACGCTAGTTTTTGAAAAGGATTCAGGGATGAAAAAGTAAATAAAAACAATAAAGCAAAATGCAGTTAGTGCTTTGGTAAACGATTGTAGGCTATGCATAGAAGACATATTATGAAATTCCCCGTCAGTAAAATTAGCAATATTGGACGGGGATTAAAACCTGTTTGGGGAATTTATAATTTATTAATCATTAACAAATTGTATCTTTTTAGAATAGTCTTTTTTGGACTGATAAACAGAATCAGCATACGTAGAATCACCTGTTAAATTAGCAAGGTTTGCATTCTGAGCATTGTTCGTCTTTGATAAGGAACGAAGATCAGGATCTGTCAATTTTTCGTTTGTTGTATATAGTAGGTTAGTATCTTGAGAGTCAAATGCGGGACTAAATAACTGAATATTAATAAAAACAAATGCAATTACTAAACCCATCATAATTGAGGCATGGATAGGTGAAAACCCAAATATCAATCCCTTAATTGGCGATCCATCTGTCCTTTCATCAGATTCAGATCTAATTCGATCCAATAAACGATCATTGAAATCTGAACTCGTTTTAACCTTTGGTAATGCACCTGCCTTTTTAATATTAGACCGTATAGCATTAACCATTTCTAATGCATCTGGATTACCCTCTAAATAAGATTCAAATTCCTTTCTTTTGGAAAAGGAAAGTTCATTCTCGATATACTCAGATATTAAATCTTCAAACTGATAGCGATTCATCTATATTATTAACTCCTCTAATTATTTTAAATCTTGCAATTCTGCTTGTAATTGCAATCTTGCTCTATTAATTCTGGATTTAATAGTACCAAGAGGTACACCAACTATATTACTTATATCATCATAAGAAAGTTCCTCTAAATCCCTTAGAATTATTACAGTTTTAAAATGTTCTGGTAATTTTTTAATTGCTTGATGAACACGCTCCATAATAAACTCATTTTGCAAGTTCTCATCAAGGTTTGGCTGAACAGCCGGAATCTCATATTCACGCTCCTCTCTGCTCATGCGACTTAAGTACGTTGTTTTTCGTCTTTTTCTTTTTCTTAATTCTGTATTGGCAAGGTTACGTGCAATAGTATAGATCCAGGTTGAAAATTTTGCAATTTCACGATAATAATGTTTTTTTTCATAAAGCTTTAACATGGTATCCTGAACAATATCTTCAGCTTGCTCGACATCTCCTAAAAATTGATAAACAAAATTAGTTAGCCTATCTTTATAGCGATTGACCAGCTCAATATAGGCTCCTTCGTCCCCTGATTGGAAACGTGCTATAAGTTGCTCATCTGTATAAACAAATGGTGAATGTTGTTTATCCGATGACATGTCCAATGAAATGGATAAGTTCTGTTTCATCTTTTGAAAATGCCGATTTTTGTCTTTTATCAATATCTCCAAGCATTTTAAGCGCAGATTCCAGCTTTTCAATAGAAAACTGCCTAGAGAATGCAGGCAAACGCTTTTTTAATGACGGAGGTATAGGTGTGTAACCACTATATTCTTTAAAAGTTCCCTTTTTCATTTTATAGAATAACATTTCTTGAAATAAAAAAGTCAAAGGATAAATAAGGGATATCATAGATTCATGTTTGGTTATAATGTTTTTACCAAGCTTTACTGCCTTCGCATAATCTTTTTCAGCTAATGCTGTTAATAACTCCCATCGCTGCCTACCTCTCTTCCATCCTGAAAACTGCTCTATATCTTCAATTTCAATTTCACTTCTTTCGCCAATTAAAAGACAGACCTTCTCTATTTCATTATCTAAATGAGCTACAGAATCACCTGTCATTTCTACCAATGCTTCCTGGACAGTCCCAACAGCAGTTTTTCCTCGCTTATTTATTAGATAACTCGCCCATTTTTTCATATCATATTTAAAGGGAGTTTGAACGTCAATTGCGCTTATAAATGATTCAATTTTTTTATAAAATGATGACTTTAGTATGTAATCATCACTGACCAATATGAGATAATTTTCATTCATTGATTCTTTACATATCGAGATAAGATCTAATGAAGCTTTGCCCTTTAATTTTTGTGGTTCTCTAATAATAAATAGTTTTTTGTCTGAGAAGAGATCAATAGTTGTGATCTGATCAATAATTTCTTTACCCCCAGTCTCATCTGGCAACAATAACATCTTATTTATTGACTGATCGGCAAAGAGTTCTTTTTCTAATTCATTAATAAAGAAGTTTTGAAGAAAATGGTCATCCCCTTTTAAAAAATACACAGGGTTTATTACTCCTTTTTTTATTTCCCTAATTGCTTCTCTTAGTCTCATCTGGATAATAATAGCTAATTATATAAACTACACAAAATGCAAAAACAAAACTCGATAATCGCTCAGTCACTATAGCTTTCAATTCTGGAATATTTGCCCATAATATGGTAGTCAAGAACCCCGTAACAAGACCAGAAATAACACCTATGCGCGATGTTTTTTCCCACCATAGTGTCATTACCAAAACAGGACCGAATGCAGACCCTAAGCCACTCCAAGCATAACTAACAACTCCAAAAATATTTTTACCTTTGATCTCTGAATACAAGGCAATACAATATGCAATAATGCCAAGTATAATAATCATAAATCGACTTAGTTTTACCAAATTTTTATCAGATATATCTTTATTAAGAAATTGATGGAAAAAGTCTTCTGTTATTGCAGAAGCTGATACTAACAGCTGAGAATCTGCAGTAGACATCATGGCCGCGACCGCTCCTGAAATAAATAATCCAGCAACTACAGGGTGCAATAGTTCGCTAGCCAGAATTGGCATTGATTGTTCTGGGTCAACTGTCTGAAAATATGCTGGTCCAAAGTACATCATTGCAATGACTCCAATAAAAAATGCTCCGATTATCCCAGGGATTGCCCAACAAATAGCAATTTTTCTTGCGAATGCCACTTCTTCTGAACTTCTTATAGCCATATATCGAATGACCAAATGTGGTTGTCCCAAATATCCAAATCCCCAACTTAGTCCGCCAAGTGCAAGCATTAGTGCTGCAATTCCATTTTGTCCACTTACCAAGGATTCATTATTATTCCCAAATATTAAACTAGCTGAGCGAAGACCATCCATAAGAGTTTGTTCGGAATTAGATAATTCAATAAATCCTACTACTGGTAATACGACCAATGTTCCTATCATCAATATACCCTGAATTAAATCGGTCCATGCAACAGCAAGGAATCCCCCCATTAAAGTGTAAATTATAATGACCGAAGCTCCAATGGATATCCCAAATATTGGCTCTAGATCAAATAATGAGTTAAGTACTTTTCCTGAAGCATGGAACTGTGCCGAAACATAAAAAAGGAAGAAAAATGCTATTATGAGTGCTGAAAAAAGTCGAATTATGTTAGATGTATCATTAAACCGTCTGTGAAGGTATTCTGGGATAGTAAGAGCATTATATTTCTCAGTTTGCTCACGTAATTTTTCTGCTATAAGGTACCAGGAACATATAATTCCAATTATTATGCCAATCACAGACCACAACTCACCCATCCCGATAGTAATTGCAGCACCTGGTAGGGCTAAAAGCAACCACGCTGATTCCCCTGAGGCTCTTTCAGAAAATGCAGTAACCCATGGTCCTAGTTTTCTACCAGCTAAAAGATAATCTTCTTGGGTGTTATTATATCGGAAAGTCCATGCGCCAACTGCCATTAAAAAACAAAGGTAAGAAATAAATATAAAACTAATAAGGTCCATTTATAAAAAAATACTGATTATACCGACGAAAAAACAATATACTCCAAAATAGTGGAACTTGCCTTCTTGTATCAATTGAAGTAACCATTTAAGAGAAATAACACCCACAATAAATGAACTGATCAATCCAGCTATCGCAACTGATATCTCAATTTGCAGACCATCATCAATATCTAATGCCATGAGTAACCCCGCACCAAATATCACAGGTATCGCAAGTAAAAAAGAGTATCTAGCAGATTCTTTTGCACTGAGGCCTAAAAAGAGAGCGCAACTTATTGTCATACCACTTCTAGAGATTCCTGGTATAATAGCCAATGCTTGGGCAATTCCAACAAGTAATGATTTATAATATGAATTATCTTTATCCCTTCGTGTGAAATTTTTGGAAGAAAAAAGAATTATTCCAGTAAAAATAAGAGCATATCCCACATAATAAATGTTTTCAAATAATGATTCTAGCGTATCTTTTAAACCAAGGCCTAAACAAACTGCAGGGATGGTGCCTATAATAATATATGATATAAATCTTTGCGTTCTTTTTTTATTGATTGATAATAATAAAAATCTAATATCATCAAAAAATATCACTATGATACTAGCTAGTGTACCCAAATGCACTAGAATCTCAAATTGATTACCTGGTTGTTCAATTCCAAGTAACTCTTGTGCAATTACAAGATGACCAGAACTGCTAATTGGTAAAAATTCAGTGACACCCTGAATAATTCCAAGTATAATTCCATCAATGATTGTCATAAAATAGTATAAAAATTTTTAGGAGCATTGTAAAGAATGGGCACCTGATTATTTAACACCTATTAAACCAATCATACGTCCCGCTTTTTTCCCATTGCGACGATAAGAATAATATTGAGATTCAAGACAGAAAGTACAATCGGGCATAATATGTATCTTTTTTTTATCATATCCCAAATCCGCCAATTCATTAAACGCCAATTGTTGGAGATTCACTTGATAATGACCATCGCTTTTAGGAGTTACAAATCGAGAATCAAATTGATCTAAAACATCTTCCCTAACTTCAAAGCAGCAAGCTTGAATGGATGGGCCTATAATAATTTCAAATTCAATTAGATCAAGTTTCTTTTCTAATAGGGTAGAAACTGTTTTATTAAAAATACCACCCACAAGTCCTCTCCATCCAGCATGCACTAGACCAAAAACTAATTTTGATCTATGGGCAAAAAAGACAGGCATGCAGTCTGCAACCTGAATTGAACATACATATCCAGAATTATCAGAAAAAACCCCATCACAATTGGAAACTCTACCAGAACTTTGGCAGAAGATTACGTTATTTGAGTGTGTTTGTTGAGGGATAATTATGTCTTTATGTACAAAGCCAATAGAATCAGCAAAAGACTTCCTACTATTCATTGAGCTCTGATCGAGTGATTTCAAACTGAAACTAGCTTTAATATTTGGATTACTGAAATTAGATGAAATTTCCAGCCAGTTATCTTTTTCTAATTTTCTTATTATATTTTGTTCCATTATATATCCCAAGGTTATTCAACTTCTTGTTGGAATATTCTAACACTTGGGCCGATCCATTTTCATTATTATTCTTTCCAAAAAATATTATGGATGTGTGTTCACCAAAATAGCCTGAATGCTTTCGAAGTAACTCTGAAAACTGCCTACGTTTAAAAGTATTATATGAAGCAAGACTCTGAATGAAATCAGCATGATCTTGAGCAAGAGAAATATAATTTGAAAATGTGTCTTGATTGCTATTTGATATGGCAGAATTGACATCTGTAATTACACGCATGCCTGAAACATGAGGACCTATCACTTCTTGGTTCAATAACCTCATGTCTAACCAATTTTCATTTCCAAATAACATTGTTTTTAAATTGTATAAAGGCAATTGTGTTCCTATATATGTTAATTCTTCAGGCCTTATGGGGATATATATAGCTTCGATAGTCTCTAGCACAACCTTGGCTGAATCTTTATAATCCATTTCATCTTCCTCAGGAGGAAGTTCAAAAAAGTCTGTTACATCTACATCAAAGAGAGCATCAAGACTATCTATCTCTAGGTTAAGAGACTGATCTTCTTCCTCTTTTTCTGGCAATAAACCCCATGCTTTTTTACGAATATTTTTTAATTGTCTAGATACATTCTCAGGCTTTTCAATATACCATTCAACAGCTACAGGATCTACACCAAGTTGGTAACATTCTTTTAAAAAATAATCTGTTATTAATTTAGTATTGCCATCTCCGGGTGATAAAACAGCGATATGTTTGAATCCTAACTCTTTTATCATCATTTGTGCTGTTCTTTGAGCAATTATCTTTGATGAGGGTGATAAAAAAAATAGGTTTTCTGCGACATCAGCAAGACCTGGTAAGGCAGATTTTGGAACCAAGATGGGTAGCGATGCACTTAACCCTGATAAACTTAAAATTTCATCCTTGGTTAAAGGCCCAAGTACAGCAATGATATCACCATTTGATTGAATCTGATCTATCATGTTGAGTGTTTGAACACCAGACCCAGCAGAATTATATATTAAAAATCTAATAGACTTAGAATCAGCATTTGATTTTAAATAATCTGACAACCCAAGTAGATATGCTTGTCCTTTTTCCTTCTCATAACCTGACAAGGGAAGTATCACTGCTATTGTAAGTGGTCGCTTTATAGGATATTGAACTGCATTCTTCAAAGCTCCGAAAATTCCTGAATAATATCCAGGTAAATGAAACGTATCAATTTCATTGATGATCATATCTAACTCGTAACTATCACCGCTCAACCAGGCTTGGTATGCTCTTGTCAAATTAATAATCGATCGGTTAAAGGAATCTTTTTCTCTAAATAAAAGACCCTCTATTACCTCTCCCTTAATACCTATACCAATACAATTATAAATCCTTTTGTCAATAACATTGAGATACAATAGGTCATCTATCATTGGTCGCGCATTTATATAATGTTTAAATGCATTTGTAATTCGACCTTGCTTCAAAGAAATATCTCCCATCAGTATTAACGCATCCATCTCATATGGACAATTTGGATAATTGGTTAATAGTGATCTACAAGATCGTTGAGCCTTATCAAACATTTTTAGGTTATATTGACATTTCGCCATTAATAACTGCGCTGCGGGGTCTCGGTATTCTCGCTCATTTTTTAATATATCAGTAAAGAGGTCATTAGCAAGGTTGAACCTTCCTTGTTGATATAGTTCAATGCCTCTATCAAATTTTTGATAATATGTTAAATCAATAAAATCATTAGCATGAACTATTATATTTAGTAGAGAAAAACCAAAAAATATTTTTACCATTTTAATCATTTGAAAAATCTAGAACATTACTATTGATTAATTAATACATTTATAAAATTATTATAACATGGCCTAATTATTAACATATGTTAATATCCCATACTCAAACTGATAAAATATACCTTCACCATCTACATCCCTGTAAATCCATTGTTCTCCAACTCCATGCCTGCTTGATGTAGAATTAACCTCATCAGGATTTCCAATAGAAATTCTTACCTGCCGATCAGTCATACCTATTTCTATTTTTTCATCTAAAATTTTTCGTATGGTTTCTTTACCCCAAGAGTTAGGCAAGGGTTCAGATGTATAGTAATGATCTTGAATGCCCACGCGTCCTTCATCTCCATTATATCTCACAAAAGCCTCATCACCTATATTAGTTTTTATCTTTAACCAAACAGGATAGTCGTGATCAATATTTTGAAAAGAAAACACATCCAAAACTTTTACTGGTTCAAATCTTTTAAAATTATAATCAGAGAATGTAAAAAAGCCCTTTCGATCAAACGTGTTATTTAGCCAAATAGTCTTCCCTATCATTTTTTTTGCTTCAAAAAGGATATCTTCGAATAGTATATAACTTGGTATTTTATTATTTTGAAAATTTTGAAGGTCAAAAACCATTTTATATTTTCTTCCTTTTTGATCTTTTATTACCAAATATTCTTTCTTAAAGGTCTTATACGTGCCAATAATTGTATATTTTTTTTCTAGAAACCTATGGTAGGGTCTATATCTTTTTGAATGGAGTTTTGACCATATGCGATTAAAATCACTGCTCCGTTTATAATCATCATCTAAATCCGCAAAATAAAAGGATTTTTCAGATAAATGGTTAGTGTCTATCTGGATATATGGTTTATCAAAAAAAGAACACGATGTAAAAATTAACATAATAAGAGAACACAAATGTTGCATCCTCTTTAATTTGATTATCATTGGGAATTAATTGGTTTTCCATCTTTCCAGACACCCACCCTTTTATCACCGTTAGGATATGTAAAAGTACCTTGCCCATCCATTGTTCCATTTTTGAATTCACCTACATATTTATTACCATTTTCATAGGTGAATACGCCCAGCCCTTCTCTTTTCCCATCTTTGAATTCACCTATATAAAGGTTGCCATTATTAAATGTATAAGTACCTTGCCCCTCCATTATACCATTAATAAATGCTCCTTCGTAAATATGTCCATTTCGATAAGTATATTTTCCTTGCCCATGTATTCTGTCATCTTCCCACTCACCTATATATTTTTCGCCATTTGAGAATACACAGGTTCCTTGACCATTTCTTTTTCCATTTTTAAAAGCTCCATTATACTGGTCTCCATTTATATAATCAAAAGTTCCCTGTCCATTAATTTTCCCATTTACAAAACTGCCTTTACATATACTTCCATCAGAAAAGGTATAAGAACCTTCTCCTGTAATTTGGTCATTTTTCCATTGACCAACATACTGTGCTCCATCTGCAAATATGTATACTCCATTTGAATGTTTCATATCATTTTTCCATGTACCATCATAATGGTCACCCATAGATGACTTAAAAACCCCTTGGCCTTCTTTTTTACCGAATCTCCATTCTCCTTCATATGAGTCTCCAATTGAGGAGGTGTATTTGCCAGAACCATGGAACACATCATTTTTAAAACCACCCTTATATATAATGCCATCAGCAATAAAATTATATTCGCCCTCACCTTCTTTCTTATTATTTTGCCAATATCCATTATAAAGATCCCCGTTGGCGTATGTCATTTTACCCTCACCAGCTTTCAAATTATTTTTCCATGCGCCCTCATATTGATCTCCATTAGAGTATTTATATTTACCCATTCCTGTTTTAAGACCATTTTCCCATTCACCCTCATAAACATTGCCCTTCGAATCTTTAAAAACTCCATAACCTTGCCTTATCCCATCAACCCAATTACCTTGATATATATCATTATTATTATATTTGTAAACACCCTGACCTGATCTTATATCGTTCAACCATAATCCATCATAGCTTTCACCATTTTTATATAAATAGAGGCCTTTACCATGTTTTAGGTTTTTTTCCCACATTCCTTTGTAATTATCACCATTTGTATAAACCATTTGCCCTTCACCATGGATCTGGTCTTTTTCCCATTGACCAGTATAATGGTCGCCATTGACAAAGTCTATTTCTCCTCTGCCATCTTTCAAATCATTTTTCCATTCACCTTCATAGTGCTCTCCTTGACTGGAAATAAATATACCCTTGCCACTACGTTTGTCCATTTTCCATTCACCCTCATAGGAATCGCCATTTATATACTTAAAAGAACCTTTACCATGGAATCGGTCTTCTCTCCAATCACCAACATAACGCGTCCCTTTGAAATAAAGAGGATCATAGGAAATTGTTTCATCCTTTTTCTGACCAGCGAAAGAGTATGTACCTTTCCCTTCTCTTTTACCATCAACCCATTCACCTGTATATCGATGACCAAGAAGATCAGTAAATGTTCCTTGACCATTCATTATGTTTCTATTCCATTCACCTTTATATTTATTTCCCTGATTATCTGTATATGTTCCTTGGCCATTCCTAATGTCATCCTTCCATTCTCCAATATACTTTTCTCCTGCATTAGACGTAAAAGTTCCCTTACCATTCCTTTGACTATTGATCCATTCTCCATCATATTTATCACCATTAGCATAGATAAACATCCCTGTCCCCTGTATATTATTTTTGCTCCAATCACCATCGTAGATATCACCATTGGAATATGTAACCTTACCTTTTCCATCTTTTTTATCATCAACCCAATTACCATAAAAGACATTACCTCTCATATCATCTTGAGTCCCAATACCATGCCTGTTATCATCTTTCCATTCCCCCTCGTAAGTAACACCCGAGGCATATACCATTAATCCAATACCATCCTTTTGATCATCCTTCCATTCTCCTTCATATCTGTCACCGTTTTCATATGTTTGTACTCCATTTCCATTCCGTAAGTCATTTGACCAGTTTCCAACGTATTTATCTGTATTATAATTAATGAATATTCCTTGTCCATGTTTCATTCCTTGTAGCCAAGAACCGGTATATTTATTACCATCAAGATCTATAAAAGTACCCTTTCCTTCATACTTGTTGTTTTTCCATTCTCCTTCGTATTTGTCACCATTTGCATAAAGAAAGATTCCACTTCCATCAAAAGTATCATCTTTCCAATTACCCTCATACCTATTGCCTTTGAGATCTTCAAAGGTCCCTTGTCCATTCATTTTTTTATTTAACCAATAGCCTGTATACCTCCGACCATCTGGATAAGTGAATGTCCCAGACCCTTCCAATTGATCATTTACAAAATTTCCTTTGTACTCTCTTCCATCAGCAAAACTTAATATGCCGTTACCGGCTTTTTCATCCTTGGTCCATCCACCAGTGTATGAATCACCATTAGCATAAAAATAATTACCATGCCCATCCATTTGTCCTTTTACCCAATCACCTTCATAAATATCTCCTACTTTATAACGGAATGTTCCTTTACCATCACGCTGTCCGTCAATAAAGTATCCTTCATATAAATTCCCATCCAAGTAAGTATAAATTCCATAGCCAGTACGTTTATCATTAACCCACTGTCCGTCATAACGATTTCCATTTGCGAAAATATACAATCCTCTACCATTCATCCTTCCACCTACCCATTCACCCGTATATGTTTCACCTATTGAAGATCTAAACGTCCCCTTACCATTTAATTTCCCATCATTGAACGTCCCTTCATAGTAATTGCCATTGGAAGCAGCGTATATGCCCTCTCCCTCCATGGAATCTTCTATCCACTCTCCATGATACTCATTGCCATTATCAAAAACGTAAGAGCCATATCCATGCATCTTACCCATTTTAAAATCCCCTTCATAGGTATCACCATTTTCATAGCTATAAGTACCATACCCATCCATGGCCCCATTCTTCCAATTACCGTTATATATACTTCCAGATGCATAGGTGAAGGTTCCTTGGCCATGCCTCAAATCATTTTTCCATTCACCATCATATATATTACCATTTGGATAAGTAAAAATTCCTTGACCATTTTTTATACCATTCCAAAACTCACCTTTATAAGTATTCCCATCCTTAAAAGTAAAAATACCTCGTCCAGTTCTTTTTCCATTTTTATAATCTCCTACATATTTTTCACCATCAGGATATGTAAATATTCCCTCTCCATTTTCCTTCCCATCTCGGAATTCACCAACATATGTCGTACCATTTTTGAACTGGTATGTTCCTTTTCCATGGCTTTTATCATCCTTCCATTCACCATCATACACATTACCATTGGCAAATGTAAATCTTCCACTTCCCTCCATATTGCCATCGTAAAATTCGCCCTCATAAACATCACCATTGATATAGGTAAAAGTACCTTGCCCATGTTTTTTCCCATCTAGGAATCCACCTTTATAGACATTCCCACTTTTAAAAGAATAAATACCCTGACCTTCTCTTTTGTCGTTCTTGAAGTCACCCTCATAGCTATTACCTTCACCATCTATTGATATTCCTTTGCCATGTTTTTTATCATCCTTCCACTCACCTTCATATTTTTTCCCAAATGGATAGATATACGTCCCTTGTCCATTCTTCTTATTGTCCTTCCACTCGCCAATATAAGTATTCCCAAATGGGTAGTAGTAGGTGCCCTCTCCTTCCATTTTCCCATTACTCCATTCACCTTCATATTTTTCTCCACCAATAATATGGAGCGTTCCCCATCCATGGAATACGTTTGCTAGAAAATTTCCTACATAAGTATGGCTGTCATCTTTATATGTGAACGTTCCTTCTCCCTCACGAATACCATAATTCCACTCACCTTCGTAGGTATCACCATTCGGGTATATATATTTACCATTACCATGGCGCTTACCATCCTTAAAGTCTCCTATATAATTAAATCCATATTGGATCACATCATTGGTAATATCCTCACTTTGAGAATTCAAGAATGAGAAAAGGAACAGAGTTAATATGAAAATAGCTTTCATGTTCCTAAAAATTTACAAAATATTAGAGATTAATGAGTAGATCCCATAATCATAAGGTAATACTAGATATTGTAATAATTTTTCATCTACGCTTGTAAATGATATTATTCTATTTCTTTAATTCATTGTACAAAGGCCATATCTCTTTCAGTAGATAGGATATAAGAATTATTATAACTATAATAAAACCTGAGATTAATAGATTAATTCCGCTACCTGACCTGTATTCCATAATAGTCCAAATAACTGAACCAACTAAGGTAACCACTAAAATATTTAGGACAGATAGTTTTAAATATTTTATCATTAAAAAAGTTTATTCTATATAAAATAAATGGTCATTATTTGATTGTACCATCTTCATTCCATTCTTTCACAGAAATCAATACTCCATCTTCATAAACTTCTTCAGATTCTTTTTTTCCATTCTGACTCCAATAGGTCCATATTCCATCTTTTTTAACACCTATAAGATTGCCCTCAGAGAACTTTTCTCCATTGGGATGCCAAAATATCCATAATCCACTTCCTTTCCCTGCTTTAAAAGTACCCTCTGATTCTTTTTCTCCTCTCTGATTCCAATAGGTCCACACTCCTTCTAATTTCCCATCCTCAAAAGACCCCTCCTTTATCTTTCTCCCATTGTCATACCAAAATGTCCAAAGTCCTTCTTTTTTACCATTCTTAAAAGTACCCCTTGATTCCTTTTTACCATTTTCATACCACCAGGTCGCAGGTCCTTCTCCTTTACCATATTTGATTGTCCTCTTGGATTTCATCTTACCATTATCATACCATCTTTTCCATACTCCAACCTCATTCCCGTCTTTAAATGTTCCTTCTTCTCTCCTCTCACCATTTTTGTACCAGAATGTCCAAAGTCCTTCTTTTTTACCATTTACGACATTACCTAAAGCAACTCTCTTTTCTTTAAAATTTTGATAAACCGTACCATTGACCAATTCTTCAGAAGACCTATTTGAAAAAATACCATTTTCATATATCAGATCTTTTAATTGGTATTCTTTTTGTGAAAATCCAGCGGATAGGGTTAGTAACAATATGATAAGTACTTTCATAATAATTCAGATTACAAAAAAAAACTAAACTTTGCTATATAATCTACTCCCACTCTATGGTCCCAGGAGGCTTCGATGTGATATCATATACCACTCGATTAATTCCACGTACGGAGTTGACAATTCTATTTGATATTTTTGATAAAGTCTCTTTTGGCATTCGAAACCAATCTGCTGTCATACCGTCTGTACTAGTAACTGCCCTTATACCCAAAAGATTTTCATAAGTTCTTTGATCACCCATTACACCAACTGTTTTTACTGGAATAAGCACAGAAAAAGCTTGCCATATTTCATTGTATAATCCGTCCTCGTGAAGGATATCAATATAGATCTTATCTGCTTCTTGAAGAATTTTGATCTTTTCGATTGTAACTTCACCAATAATTCTGACACCTAAACCTGGCCCAGGAAATGGGTGGCGATCAATTAATAGATCAGGCAAACCAAGTTCTTTACCTACTTTTCTTACCTCATCTTTAAATAGATCTCTAAGAGGCTCTATTAATTGTAATGCCATATCGTCAGGCAGTCCGCCAACATTATGATGACTTTTAATCACATGTGCAGATTTACCTTTACTGATACCACTTTCAATGACATCTGGATATAACGTTCCTTGAGCTAAATAATCCATCTTGCCTATTTCACTAGCAATACGCTCAAAGGAATAAATAAATTGATTTCCAATGATTTTTCGTTTCTCCTCCGGATCAGAAATACCTTTCAGCTTTGATAAAAAAACTTTTGATTCGTCATAAGAATAGATATTTACACCCAAACCATTTCTAAGAGCTTCCAAGCACTCTCGAACCTCATTTTTTCTCATAAGACCATGGTCAATTATTACTGCATTGCAGCGGTTACCTATTGCCTTGTGAACTAATGCGGCTACTACTGTCGAATCCACCCCACCGCTTACACCTATAAGCACATTCCCTTGGCCTGCAATTCTTTGAATTTCTTCTATTTGTTCTTGTATAAAGTTCCCTGGGGTCCAATTTTTTGAACATTTTGCAATATTAAAAAGAAAATTGGATAATATTTTTTGACCTTCCTTTGTATGATGCACCTCTGGGTGGAATTGTGTTGCAACTCGTGTTTGATCCTCATTTGCCATAGCCGCTATCACACCATTTGACGAGTAGGCTAATACATGCCAGCCATCTGGAATTTTTTCTACAAGGTCTCCATGGCTCATCCATACACTAGAAGAAGAAACCGCAGAGAATATACCAGTATCAATTTGAATATCTATATCTGCAAAACCATATTCACCCTTCCCATCAGATACTACGTGCCCACCACCATGTTGAGCAAGTATGTGAAGTCCATAACAAATACCTAAAATAGGCAGGTCACTATTTAATATTTCATGATCAAAATCAGGAGCATTTTCTTCGTAAACACTGCTCGGTCCGCCAGACAAAATAATTGCAGCAGGTTGGCGTTCTTCTATTTCTTTTAATTTTGCATTTGGTGATAAAATTTCTGAGAATACATTATTTTCCCTTACCCTTCGAGCAATAAGCTGTGTGTATTGGGACCCAAAGTCAAGAATCACAACACCATTTTTATAAATATCATTCATCTGTGAACTGTGACACAAGTTCTTTTAAATATTGTTCATTTGTTAACTTAAAATGAATTGGCGTAATACTAATATAGTTTTCAGAGATAGCTTTGCCATCATAATCTATTGAACTATCATCATCTATTATCTCACCCTTGATCCAATAATAATCCTTATGGCTTGGATCAGTTCGCTTTTCATATTCATCTACAAAATATTGGTTGCCTTGCTTAGTAATACGTGTTCCATTAATTTGATCTTTATCACAGCATGGAACATTTACATTAAGCAATGTCCCCTTTGGCAAACTATACCGAAGAACGTGCTTTACAGTATCGATTGCCACAGTTTTAGCTAAATCAAAATCACTTGTTTTGAATGATGCTAAACTAATTGCTATGGAAGGTATACCTAATACAGCTCCCTCTGTAGCTGCCGAAACTGTACCTGAATAAATAAGGTTTGTTCCTAGGTTTGCACCTTGATTAATTCCAGATATTAATATATCCGGATCGCTCTTCATTAATGACCTAATTCCAATCTTTGTGCAGTCTGCAGGGCTACCAGTAACCGCATAACCTTTGAATCCATTCGATCTTGTAATTTTGTTCACTCGCAATGGATTATTCAAAGTTATTCCATGTCCTGAACCACTCTGTTCTGTATTGGGCGCTACTACAAAAGGATTCCCTACTTCACCCATCGCTTCCCATAAAGCATATATCCCTTCAGAATAAATACCATCATCGTTTGTTATTAGAATATTTGGTTTATTCATGAAAGAATAGATATCAAAGTAGAAAGTTTTTCCTTCATACTATTCCTGTCTACTATATGATCAATAAATCCTTTTTCTAAAAGAAATTCTGACCGTTGGAATCCCTCTGGTAAATCTTGACCAATGGTCTGCTTGATCACTCTTGGTCCAGCAAATCCAATTAATGCCCCTGGTTCTGCCAAGATCACATCACCTAGCATTCCATAACTTGCAGTAACACCTCCTGTTGTTGGATCAGTTAGTATTGGAATAAAAAGCCCACCTTCACCAGAAAATTTTGCTAACTGGGTACTGGTTTTTGCAAGCTGCATAAGTGAAATTGCACCCTCTTGCATTCGAGCGCCACCAGAAGAACAGATTAAAATAAAAGGTGCTTTAATCTCTCCGGCTAACACCAAAGCCCTTGAGACTATTTCACCGACCACAGAACCCATGCTTCCACCAATAAATTTAAAATTCATGATCCCTAGTATAACTCTATGAGAGTTAATGTCACCATCGTATACACATATCGCATCATTATCTCCCGTTTTATTTGTCGCCTCTATTATCTGATCGCTGTAGGCTTTATTTGCATTAAAACCCAAAAAGTCCGTGGAAATAATATCTTGAAAATGTCTTCTATATGTTCCTTTATCTAAAAGTAGATCTACATATATTTGCGGAGAAATTCTAAAATGGTGGTTACAATGATGGCAAACTGATAGTTTTTTTTCAAGCTCTGGGCGGTAAATTATTTCATTACACGAAGGGCACTTGTCCCATAGACCATCTGGAATTGATTTTTTCTCTGGATCTTTTAACTTTTTATCTTTTCTCTTAAACCAAGCCATAACAGATTTTTATTTCTTAAAACGCATCAATAGGGCATCACTACCATCGCGATAATAATTAGTACGAATACCAATATTTTCAAATCCAATATCAAGATAAAGACTGATGGCGGGGAAATTACTGTGTTTAACCTCCAAAAATACGGATGAATAAGTTGGTAATTGATCGAAAAAATAATCAAGAAGTTTTTTACCATAACCCTTGCATTGCATGGATGGATCTACTGCCATATTAATTATATGTATTTCATCATAAAAATATCGAACCATGCAGTATGCTATAATATTTTTAAAGTTATCTATTACCCATGTAGCTCTATCTTTATCATTGTTTAACTCATCCATAATCATTTTAAAGGACCAATGATCTTTATGAAATGCTTTTCTCTCTATACTAAATATGTTATCAACATCATTAATTGTTGCTTTGCGGATTATTTGTTTGTCATTCACTTGATCTTATTTCAAAAGGGGCTATATAATCAGGCTCTAGATCATAGGGTTTCTCTATAATCCAATCATCAAAGAATATTGATGCTAGAATCCCAACAGGTACAGCAGAAGGCACCGCGTTATAAGTACGCGAATGGTCTGTGAGAATATCTTCACAGTTCCATTGGAAGCCATCTTTAATTTTACTAGAATATTGGTCAATGTCTCCTACTTTCGCTTTATCTTTTATTTTTGGAATGGAATTCTGCCACGAAAATTCCTGATAGAAAACTTTTTTTGAATGAGAATGAGCAATACCACTGGAAGGTTCATTGTCTTTTAACCCAAAAGCCATCGAAAGTAAAGTTGGAACTGGTATAATGGGTATACCTTGAGAAAAGGCCAGACCTTTAGCAAACCCCAGTCCTATGCGTAATCCTGTGAATGAACCAGGGCCAATACTTATTGCTATTGCATCTATTTCACTAATTAATTTTTTTGATTGCTTAATTGCTCTATCAGTGAAGTCTGCAATATTCTCATTATGTTTTCTATATGAATTCTCTTCAACAAGACTTAATAAGTTCCCATTATCCATCACAGAAACACCACAAATGGAAGAGGAAGTCTCGAAAGATAAAATAATTTTAGACATTAAACTGGATACCTGAAATTTTAATTTGTCGTGAATCAGAATTATTTTTTAATCTAGAAAAATGTATATGAATCACGCTATCATCTAATAGGTCACTTATTATATCTGCCCACTCAATAATAGTAATCCCTTTTTCTGTGTTTAAGTATTCTTCTCCACCAATATTTAGAAAATCATTTGAGCCTTTTAATCTGTAGGCATCTATATGATATAGCCAACTATCCTCTCCTTTGTATTCTGATACAAGTTTAAATGTTGGAGAACCTACATTCTCTTTTATTCCTAATGCTTCAGCTACACCCTGTGTAAATGTTGTTTTACCAGTACCTAGATCACCAATTAGGGCAATTATATTCCCTTTTGAAATATTCTGTGTAAATCTTTTGGCTAATTGGTATGTATCGCTAACTGAATTGCTAGTAAATAACATTATGATCTACTCTTCATTATTCCTAGAGGTACAATCATCTCTTCCATACTTATTCCACCATGTTGAAAAGAATTTTTAAACTTTTCCTGATATTTATGAGCTTCATTGGGGTATACAAAATAATTATCATCTTTTGCAATAATATAACTTGGCTGAGCTCCAAATACTGGCAACCTATATTGTTCAGGCTCTTTTATTATTAAAGCATGTTTTTTATTTGTATTCAAGTTCCTACCATATTTATACCGTACACCTGATGATGCATTACGATCAGCAGAAACTATAACATCATTCTTTACACGAATACTTCCATGATCACTTGTCATTATCACGGTAAAATCTTTATTGGCTAAATGCTTAAGTACTTGAAATAACCAGGAATTTTCTAACCAAGATTTGACAGCAGTACGATAACCGGATTCATCAGGGACCATTTCTTTCAGCACATCCATTTGCGAACTCTTATGAGCCAAAATATCTACAAAGTTAACTACAATTGAAACTAGATCCTTATTGGCGTAATCCTTAATTCGCTTTTCAAATTTTTTTCCCTCTTCTACGGCCCATATTTTATGATAATGAATAGATTTGCTCTCCAAACCGGCCTTATTCATCTGATCCATAAGGAATTGTTCTTCATGCTGATTTAAGCTTGTAGCATCAGATCTCATATCAGATTCCTGCTCAGAGTATTTTGTCACCATTTCATCAGGGAACATTCCACAAAAAATAGCATTCCTTGAATATGGTGTTGCTGTAGGTATTAATGATAAACAATATTTAAGATCTATCGTAAATAGTGTCTCTAGAAGAGGCATCATTGCTTTAAAATGATCATAACGCATACAATCCAAAACCAATAGACAGATTTTATTTCCATTTATTAATTCAGGTTTTATATAATGATTAAAAATATCATTTGGAAGAAGGGGTCTTTCATTATTTTTCATCCATGTGTGATAATGGTCTTCTACAAAATTAGAAAACTCTTTGTTACATGTTTTTATCTGCTCATTTAAAACATTACTTAGGCCAGTATCTCTGTATGTATCAAACTTTATTTGCCAATCAACAAGCCTATCATAAAGGTTCCACCAATCATCTGCATTTAATTCTTGATTCATCAAGCCATCAATTTCCTGAAATTCTTTTAAATAATCACTTGTAACCTTTTTTTCGTGGAGCTTATCAAATTCAAGTGCCTGCTTGCATGCCATGAAAATTTGATTTGGGTTCACAGGTTTTATCAAAAATTGTTCTACCTGTCCTGACATCGCCTCGTCCATAAGCCATTCATCCTCTGTCTTAGTTATCATAATAATAAGTTGGCTCGAACGGTTCTTTTTTATTTCAGATAATGTTTCTAGACCATCCATTCCTGGCATGGATTGATCGAGAAGTATTAGGTCGTAGTTATTTACTTTACATAATTCAATAGCATCTTGCCCATTAGATGCTTGAGATAATGCATAGCCTTTTTCTTTTAAAAATAATATATGGGGCTTAAGATGTTCAATCTCATCGTCCACCCATAAAATACTTCCTCGTGAATCACTCATTATAAAACCCTATAAAATTAAAATGTTTTGATTATTTAGTAAAAATTACCATTGAGTCATATTTATTTTGATGTCATAGTCCATACACCATCCCAGTCTTTTCCTGGCGGGTTGTCTCTGAACATAAGACATCTCTGGATATATACAGAGGATGGGGTGGTATTTCTGGAAGTGAACTGTTCTTCCATTTTTTCCGATATCTCAAAAGCACGTATAGCTTTATCCCAGTCCTGTTGGTAATAATGGTCAAGACCTTTTTCAAATTTCCTCACAAGATCTACGGTTGAATTATTTATATCACTCTTATTTGCTAAAAGCTCATATACTTTAACTGGTATATTTTTTCCTTTGACTTGCACGAAGTCTAGAAACCGGAAAATAAAATCTTCTTTTGCAGCTTCATAAATATTCTCTCCAACAAAATTATATACACCATATTGTTTTGCAGATGACTCTAGCCTTGCAGCAAGATTAACTGTATCACCCATCATGGTATAATTCATTCTCATTTCGGATCCCATATTTCCAGTAACCATCTTACCACTGTTCAATCCAATCCTATGCTGCATGGAATAAACAATGTCAGGCCAATCATTTTCCTTTTGCCATTTTTCCCTTAAATCACCTAATGCTTCCTGCATAGCAAGTGCAGTTTTACATGATTTTAATTCATGATCAGTAACAGGAGCTGGCGCACCATAGAACGCCACTATTGCATCCCCAATATATTTATCAAGGGTTCCTTCATTATCTAGAATGACCTGCGACATAACTGTAAGATATTCGTTCATTAATGATACCATACGCTCCGGTTCCAGCGCCTCAGAGAATGTAGAAAAATCTTGTATGTCTGAAAAAAATGCTGTGTGGTGTCCTTCTACACCCCCCAGCTTTGGTGCTTGTTTTTCTTCATACATTTTATCTAACACCTTAGGCGCTATATATGTTCCAAAGGTCTCTCTTAAGAATTTCTTATCCTTCTGCTCATGTAAGAACTGGAAGATAATATTACTTGCATATGTAAGTATAAGTCCTGCTATTGGAGCAATGATCGGCATAACATAAGACTCGCCAGGGCCTGGCAATACAACCTGCAATTGGTCATAAAATGTATCATGTAGAGAATGTGGAATCAGATTGGATATTGTTGATTTCAAAAACCACCAATAATCATTTGCAAACATACCCATAGCAAATGCGTAATAAAGCAATCCTTCAGAAAATATTACTAAACCCGCAACTATTGGATGCAATTCTATTTTTGTAAGCAGCAGGTATGCAATAGTACATAAAAAGAATATTAATAAAAAATTAGCCATGGGATAAGATGAACCTTCAGCTAAGTAGCGAGTGGTCTTTCCTCCAAATACATTGACGTAGTTATTATGAAGGATTGTTTGAATGGCGTTCGCATGAGTTTCCATTCCAGGTGTAAGCTGGCTTAAATCCATGTAGTTATAAAATGGTGTGGATTTAACATCATGTATTACCTCTACATTCACACCTAATATGACTATCTTATTATAAAAGGGTGATTGCGTTATATCAAAATCCGCCCCAATACCCATCATTGACATCATTTCATTTCGTTCAGAATCATCTTCTATAGCTAAAATCCATTCAGGTATCTCACCGGCTATAAACTGACTCATCCAATCAATATCTTCTGGTAGATCATAGTCTTGCGTATCTAAAACTTGGGATAATGAGAATCTCGGGAAGGTACCCCATGGCTTATAATTTTCATTTCCTGGGAATTTGTATCCAGATGGTGGTCCATAATAATTAACCAAAAAATTATTTGTTCGACCATATGATCTAATTTTTAGATCTCCAAATTCCCATTCTAATTTCTTTGCATTATAAATAGGTACTGCGCTATCTGATATATTTAAAAAAGACTTCACACATTTTAAACCTAGTGTAAGGTATGCAATATCTGGCTCGTGTTCCATATACCCCGCTATACTGTATTGACGAGAAAACCCATCAATATCCAGCATATCATTTATGAGACCTGTTTCCGGTTCAACATCCATGATCTCAGGTACAGGATAGGCTATATAGGTAGGAGGTATTCTCGTGGGCTCTCGAACCATTTTCACATCCATTACGATATCTGTTCCATTCTCTTTCGCCTTTTTAATTGATTCTGCTAAAATAACATCTCCATGCCCAGGCAAATATTGTTGAAATTCATCAGGGAGTCCACCGCTAACACTTCTCAGATATTCCGATCTAGCATCTGGTGAATCAAACTGTATATCAAAAGCAATTACTCTAGCACCTGCCATACTTAGATTATCGACAGCTCTGGCCCAGATATCACCTCTTGGATATGGCCATGGAATCTTCTTATCCTTAAGAATCCTCCATGCCTCATCATCAACCTCTACTAATACTACATCGGTACCCATATTGATAATTGTTGAGTCACTTGCCCTCCATCCAGTAAGCGGCCCTCTAACAGTATTGAAACGATAATCGTACGTTTTAAGTTCTAAAAAATCAAAAAGACCAACCCAATGAAAGAAGCAAGTAATCACAATAGCACCTAATGTGAGGCTTAGGTCGACTACATGAGTTTTTAAGAATTTTTTTATACTATTGATCAAAATCTATATCCCAATGAAAGATTAAATCCCGAACTATTAGTTGACCAGTTTTCTCTTTTCTCATCAATCCTACCATCTCCATCATTATCCTTTTGATCAGAACTGTAGCCTTTACTATTGTTCATCCTAATAGAGCTCACGAAACTTAATGTTAACTTATCTATAATATCCCAATCACTCCCAATTTTACCACCATAAAGTTTTATAGATGAATTATCTTTTTTACCATTTGTTGTAAAATCAATACCACTTCTGAATCTGAGTCTATTATCATATAGACCATATTGAGCAGATGTACTAATTGAGGTCCATGTGTTTGTCTCTTGCTGCGCAAAATTATTATCATCTAAAAATGGGATTATAATTTTAGTTTGATTAAAAGTTGAGGTAGTCTTTAAACCAAATTCAAAACGTGTAGAAAAAGTTGCAGATATTGATTGTGTTTCTGCTTTTTGAAAAAAATAATCTTTATTTCTTTCAGAAGCTAAATTATCTTTATATGAGATTGAGGTCATATTAATTGAGGTAGTAGTAGTGAAAGTATTAAAGTTTCCTGGAATATTTACAGATGCCATTACATTGAGTGCTTGGGAATTTTCTCTATTATCGCCTAAGTAATTACCATATTGATCAGTATCGATCGAATCAATACCATTTGTTCTTCCAATAGACTGAATATTTAAAATTATAGAGGGTGCTCCAGGTCCAGGTACCAAGGTTGTATTCATAGAAACTGTTCTGGTGGCTATTGGATGTACAACTAATTCTGATAATTTATTATCACGGTATTTATAACCTAATACAAACATTAAACGCCTACCTAAAGTTGATAATCTATCATTTATAGAAAATTCACGAATATTATTGGTCAAGTAAGGATTTCCAAAACTTTTATACCCGGGTCCAAGTTGTCGATATTCTATTAATATATTATTGAATGAGTAACTACCTTTGACCCGTAAATAATAAGCTGATGCAGGCATATTTAAAAATGCTCTAAATTGATTTTCCTCTGCAGCAATTGGATCAATCGGCAATATTGGAGTCATATATAGCGGATTAACAGTAAAAATATCCTCATAGGAATCAATGAAATCACCAATTGCAGAAACATCATAGCTACCCATCAACTTACCATCAACTAGAGTATCCATTAAGATATCTAATGAGTCTTTTTTTGCTGGACCGGCCCAAATATTGTGATTGGTCAAACTCATATTCCAGCCCATTTGAAATAAAAGCTTTCGATTATCCATTGCACCTTCCAGATCGAATCCCATAGCCAAATTTTCTTGTGGCAGACCATCATCCCAATTCTTTTTCTTTATTTTCACAGTGTCCCCATTCGTTAGTGAATCAATAAATTGGGCTAAAGTATATTGTTTTATAAGAGAATCACCAAAAATAGTAGTATCAACTATGAATAGGCTATTGCCAGGAGCGCGTATTTTAATTTTCTCATAATCATCCTTTGCCTTTAAAAAGTGAATACTTGCTTTATAACGGTTATTTAAAGAAAAGGCTAATCTTGTAGCAGTTATATCTCTAGGAAAGGTGTAGCCTTTACGATTGAATAAGTAAACACGATTACCAAATTCATCATAGCGCACATCATTTGTAAGTAATTCATAAGCACGGTCTATACCATTTTGATATTGAACATCTCTTGCAAGTTTTCCAGATACTGTTTGAATTTCCACAGCACCTTTTAGATCAAAAGCAAATAGATCCCTACCGAAAAGGTTAATGCCATCAAAGCCAAAACCATAATTAATATCCACATCAATATGACGGCCATTTACTTTTTTCCCATCTAGTAGAAAAGGTGAAATAGATGGGTATACATCCCCATTCTCAACCTTTAAATAGTCAGTAACCTGCAAGATAAGACTGGTGCGATCTATTGGCTGTGATAGTTTAGACTCCCGACTAGATCGTCTGAATGAATACCTTGCTTTGATCCAACTCAACTCGGCATCTATTTTACCTGAATATTGGCTTTCATCTATAGATATTGATGAGGCTGTAGTTGAAGACCGCTTGCTAATCAAGGAGCCTTTATAAATAAAAGATTCAGCAAAGTTTTCCATACCTTTACTTACACTGAAAGACCACTGGATCGGTTCTATATCTATACCATACGTCGTTTTTAACCTTAATGATATATTATGGAAACCAAATTGTATTTCTTCATCAGGAACTAAAGATAATACATCTCCTGATATTATTGTTTGATCGGTATAGTCCTTATCATCTATGAAGATCTGAAAATCTTTTTGATCTACATTTGGCGCATTAAAAAGAGAAGCAGAGATCACAATTTCATCTGGTCGATTTATAGAACCATCTTCAGGAGAAAGAATCAGTACATCAGCAATAGCATAGTCCCCAACCTTATCAGAGGTTTGATTTTTTTTCTTAATAGCCATATCTGGACCTACACGAATGAGTAGTGGAGCCTCAAAAGGGTCATCCTTTAATGGCAATGCGATCTTACCACCTGTCGATGTTTTTAGGATCGTAACATACTCAATACCCTTAATTGTAACACGGTGGGCAGGAATTACACCAACCCATTTCCCTGCTTCAAATACCATTTCGACTTCTTGGTAACTCATTTCACCTTTGTCTCTAAAAAAGAGCATTCCCGAGATAATATGCTCATCAGTAAATAAAAGTTGTGATATTTCTACATTATAGCCAGCTTGTACAGGGCTTGGGTTATTGTGATAGTATAAATGGTTGGATTGTGATAGACCAATTCTCAGAAGACACAAAGAAATGATCAGAATTCCTTTCTGTAAAATGCGCTTTCGCATGGGGATAAGTTTATTGGAATTTAAGAATAGGGGAAATGATTATTGATATTCAATGATCATTACTTTTTGTTCACCATTTGGACCTTCCAAATAGATCTTCACCTGCGATGGCCCTTCTATCTCATCGCTAGGATCATCTGGAATGGAAGATGGATCTGTCTCTGTCAACCCAACATTACCATCCGGTGTTGATAAACCGCTCATACCTTCAGATACATCGATCTCTTGGCCGGTCTCATTATTAACAAGACCAACTATACCCTCAATACCAATGATCTGGTCTCCAGTCTCTGGGTCAGAAACTAGCCAAAAGTCTGTACCTTTCACCGATGCCACGGAGGTAGGTGTCTGTATTACAAAGTCAGTGTTTTGTTTTTTCACGGTTGCGCGTATGGTACCTTCATCCATATTGATCTTTTTTGAGATACTCGCAGCCGTACGTTTTCCAGTAATAACGACCTCTGAATTATCTTTTACTTTGAGTGTTGATTTATCATCAATAAAAATAATTGCTGTAAACCCTGAGGGTCCCGTACGAATTTTATCTCCATCTGATAAAATCGTTCCAGGCTCTAGATCAGAAAAACCTTTTTTCCCAATTGGCATTATCTCTACAGGGCCCTTTACCTTTGTAGCAACTGCGATCTTATTTGGGAGAGCAACTGAAAAAATAAATGTAAAGAGGAGAATAATATGTCTATTAAATTTCATTATTCAACCGAGATAGATCGTATTTGATATGTATTACTCATGATCTGATTCAATAAATAACTCACGCTTGATTCATCTACATTCACACCATTTATCTCAACTTGGCCAGTCGGGTTATAACCTTGCAGTTCATTTCCAGATTCAAAATATGCGCTATATTGATCATCTCCTAGTGCCCGTTGCAAAGCTATTAACAAAGAATTTGTTATTAATCCTGGTGTTTCCACATTACCTACTTCCCCGATCTTAAAGGCTGAAATTGAAGACGCCATTTCCTCTATACCTGCAGTTGTAGGCAGTGTCATCATTACTTGCCAACAGTAGACATTTCCTTCTTCCAAGGGGTAAGCATCACTGAATGGATACTGAAAACTATTCACATTATCAATTAGGTACCATTCTTCAGATTGGTCAAAAGGCAATACCCGCTGGTCTTCAATAGCTTCTTCAACAGAGCTGTGGACCTGGCTATTGAATTGTGCTACTCTTATAAAGGTTTCACAACCATTACAAGATTGTGAAAACCATTGGAAAATTGGGAAAGTAGTATAAATAACATTATCAAGCGTATCAGATAAAGCACCGCCTGGTGATTCAAGAGTAATTGAAACAGGTGATTGAACTAAAAAGGTTCTTGAATCAGAGGCAAGAATCTGATCATTCTCTGAAAGTATTGTAACCTCAAAAGAATACTCACCATCAGCAATTTGGCCAGTCGCCATCACACTTTGCAGGATTGCATCCACCTGGCTTGGGTCCAGTATGTCTATAACATGTCCTGTAAGTTCAATTGAATTAGGGGGGCTATCCATATCATAAATAGTTGTTGTCTCACCTGATAGATCACGATTATCTAATATCAAAGGTGCTTGAAGTTGAAATGGATCTGTTTCTATTTCAATGATGGTTTGAACATTATTAATACCTAAAACTGGCGATAATATTGTAGTTAAAAATCTGACCTTTATTGAGACTGGATATTCATCAGATGAAAGTTCATAGCGAAATATTTGCACATTAGTTGCACCAGTATTGAAGTCAAAACTATTCACATAATATGTGGCATATTCAAATATATCACCAGACAGGTTAATATTTTGACCTTTTATTGGTCGGCTATTACTAATTATTAATAATGTGAATGCTATTAGTTTTATTAATCTCATGTGCTTTTCAAGTTATCTTACACCAATTTACCGAATATAATTGAACCTTAACAAAATAAAAAAGCCTCTAAATAAGAGGCTTTTTAAATGTTCCCGGCAACGTCCTACTCTCCCACGCTGGTTTCCCGCGCAGTACCATCGGCGCTGTAGGGCTTAACTGCCGAGTTCGGGATGGGATCGGGTGTTTCCCCTACGCTATAGCCACCGGAAGAAATCTTTGGAAATTGGGCCAATTCATTTACAAGAATAATGCTTGATAAAGCCATTCGGCTAATTAGTACTACTCGGCTGAATGCATTACTGCACTTACACCTGTAGCCTATCAACGTTGTAGTCTTCAACGAGCCTTATTACCTCAAGGGTAGGGAAATCTTATCTTAGGGTGGGTTTCGCGCTTATATGCTTTCAGCGCTTATCCTTTCCGAATATAGCTACCCAGCACTGCCCCTGACGGAACAACTGGTACACCAGAGATTCGTCCACTTCGGTCCTCTCGTACTAGAAGCAGATCCCTTCAAATTTCCTACGCCCACAGCGGATAGAGACCGAACTGTCTCACGACGTTCTGAACCCAGCTCACGTACCACTTTAATGGGCGAACAGCCCAACCCTTGGGACCTTCTCCAGCCCCAGGATGT
>CAJVZI010000007.1 GCA_913020665.1 uncultured bacterium
GTGCCGGAAATAGAAGGGGTGACATCCATAACATTATTACCATTGGGAATAATCGCGGGATGAGATTAAAAGGGGATTTTCATGATGTCCATCATGTGACCGCCTATGATAATAGAATGTTAGATGTTGATCTCTTTGTGGGTAAGTATGGTGAGCCAGATGAGTTCAATCAGGGTTTTCACTTGAACTACACGCCTGGGAACATAAACACTGAGATCAGTAATTCTTTCATAGAGCATTCCTTTACCTGCCCTTCACCAGACTGTTGGACCTATCCTGAGTCAGAGACCGGCATAAACCAACCAATGGATGCATCCCATCTACTCGATCTAGGGATCTGGTTTGGTAGATCGCTAGGCCATAGTGCGATCCATCGAGAAATGGCAGATCCATGGTACCTTAATCTGTATAATGATGAATCAAGTAGTGAACATCCTACTGATCGTTCTCAGGACTATGATTTCAGGCCCAGAAAGGGCTCTAGTTTAATTGATGCAGGTAAGATAATCCCTGGAATAAATGATGGTCAAGACCTACAGTTCAATTGGCCTCCATCCTTTCCAGGGCAGAACCGAAGATATGTGGGTGATGCTCCAGATATTGGTGCTTACGAGTATGGCGACTCTGTCTATTGGATCCCTGGATATCGCTATCCCCATCCTAGTTTTCCGATCCCTCGAAATAATGCCGTGGATGTGATCCCAGACTATAGTGTCGTATGGAACTATCCATATAAGAAGGATTATGCCGGGACGACAGCGACCGTAACCATCAATGGTCCTGGTGTCAATAGAACTGAACTGTTTCATTATCCAAATAACGTATGTTTTCAGCCATTCCAACCAAGCGGAAACTATACCTGGTCTGTGATGGTTGATGGGAAGAGTGGAGGTCTATGGACCTTCCAAGTTGATGATGACATCTATCCCTTGAATGATCGATCCATAGATACTACGATGCAGGACACCATCCTGCCTACCAAGCAACCGTTTCTAGATGTGAAACACAACCACGTTGCATTCATTAAGTTCGAGGTGCCACCATCAGTCCAGGGGGACTGGGACACCGATCTGAATCTTTTTGTTAATGAAGTACATCAACTTGATAGTGGAATTGTTATCTACAGGTATGATCAAGAGGGCTGGGGTGAAAGCAAAAATGAGATGAACATTGGCGTGGTCGATCACGATCTAGGCACGGCATTGGATACGATCTTTCCCTTAGACCCCAGTTCAAGCGTATTGATCGACATGAATGATGTTATTACTGGTCCTGGAGAGTATTCCTTTGCACTAGGTGTGATCGATAGCAGCGACCATGTTAGTTTTTATAGCAATGAGGCAAACAATTTCTCAAAGTTTACACCATATCCCATTTATTACCCGAGTCTCTCCTTTACGCCAAGCATGGACTTAGTTGACATCGTATTGACTGCGCCTGTGAATGATACCACTATTGCCATGAATTCCTCTTCAGATGACAGTATCCATTTTGAGTGGAATTTTTCCCATGGAGTGGATGTGAATATCCAAGAATATCATTTGGTCATTGGTCTTCCATATTCAACCGGAACGAGGGATATGGATACATCCTACATAGAGTTATATACCCAAGACAACCATGCCAAGATCAGTAAGAGTGATCTCTTGAGCATGCTCATGGGAGTCAACCTCTCCCAAGGTTTGTTCACTTGGACCGTGACCGGTGACATGGGAGATGATAAGATGCAGGCGGTCGTATCAAATCGCTTCAGTACTTCTATGAATGAATCTGGTCATGAGACGACAGTGCCTGATGAATTTAAATTGTATGAGAATTTCCCTAATCCCTTTAACCCGTCTACTACTATTTCTTATGACCTGAAGGAGTGGTCCTTGGTTAGAATAAATATTTATGATCTATTAGGCCGTAATATTTTGGATCTAGACCAGAGAATAAAACCTCCGGGGCAACATACATTTAAATTTCATAGCAAAGATAGAAAAGGATCTAAACTGCCTTCTGGTATCTATTTTTATCAGTTGATCGTAAATGACTCCATGAATAAAAAAGAGTTGTTCAGTAAAACAAAAAAAATGATGATCGTTAAATAATGATTTTATTTTTTTAGATTAAACCATGTCCAAGCAACACTTGTTATATCTTATCATTCTTTTTTTCCTCTCATGTACAAAAGAAGAAGATCCTTTACCCCAGGACTGCGCAGGCATTGCTGGGGGTAATAGTATTTGTGGCTGTATGGATAGTACTGCATTCAATTATAATAGCGATGCAACCCATGATGATGGCAGCTGCCAGGTTCATGTTGATAATGGTGATTTCTACCTTTCTTTTAATGGCTCTAATTCCAATGTAGATCTCGGAGATATGATCGATCAGGGTTCTTATACCAAAGCAGCTTGGGTAAAAAGGTATTATGGATATGCAGTGAATAATAATATTATCAGCGGCAATACTGGGCATGCATTGTTTGCGCCCCAATCACAGGGCGCTAAACTATCGGCAGGTCATAATGGTGATTATTTTATTGTCCAAGACACAGACTCAATTCCAGAGGGTGTGTGGACCTTTGTAGCCGTTACCTATGATGCTAATGTTGCTTCTGGTACAATGACACTTTATACCAATGGGGTACAGGTTGCACAAGCCACAGGAGTGGAGCCTCCAGATGATAGTCATACAACATACATTGGAAGATTTGGTAATGGAAAGGTCTGGTGGGGTTTCATAGATGAGGCTGCTATATGGGACAAAGCATTAAGCACCTCTGAGATCGCTGAACTTGCAAATACAACCAGTGATTTGAATGCAACCGTAGATAGAGGCAGTTATGTGTCATCAAGTGATCTATCAGGCTACTGGAAAATGAATGAGGGAGAAGGTGATCGCCTATCAGATGCGAGTGGGAATGGCAATATAGGCATCATAGAACTAGCAACTTGGGAAACATGTGATGAGTGTGGCTGTACAGATCCAAGTGCATGTAATTATGATCCATCAGCTACCATAGAAAATCGCACGTGTGCGTATGATGATGATCCATGTGATGAATGTGTGAATGGGGAGATCATGGGTAATGATCACGACCTTGACGGCATCTGTGATGATCAGGATGAGGATGATGACAATGATAATGTTACGGATGATGTTGATATGGACCCATTTGATAATACTGTATGCTCTGATATAGATGGTGATGGATGTGATGATTGTTCTTCGGGAATATTTGATACATCGAATGACGGACCTGATGATGATGGTGATGGAATGTGTAATGCATACCTTATAGAAGGTCGTACAGTATATATGGTTGGAGAATCCTATGATAGTGAAGGGAATTATACGGCATGTTATTGGAAGGATGGGGTTAGGTTCGAATTACCTGGTGGGGCTTGGGCCACCGATATCTTTGTTGAAAATGGTACGGTATATACCTGTGGTACAGGAGAATCAACGAACGCATCTTATTGGATAGACCAGACCCGTTACGATCTCCCGGGGCTATGGGGAGAGGCAGAGGCGATAACAGTACACAATGGTGATATCTATGTAGCAGGCTGGTTTGACGGAGGTTCCTGTTATTGGAAAAATGGTGTAAAGATCAATCTAACAACCAATAGAGATTCTCAAGCTTTTGGTATTGCAGTAAAAAATAATGGTGATGTTTATGTGGGTGGATATTTTATGAATAATCATCATTATGTTATACCATGTTTTTGGAAAAATGGTAGCAGGACAAGTCTTTCCGTACCTAGTGGAGGTGATGGAGAGGTCTACGATATTGCACTATTGAATGGGAACGTACGTTATTTTGCTGGTTATACCATGAAACCCGACAATTTTGCAGGATATACTCCCAAGGCCGCATATTGGCGTAATTCAAGAAGGACAGATCTTCCATTAGGAGGGTCATCATGGGATATATATGGCGCTATTGGATATGGTGTATCGCTTGATGGTACAGACGTATATGTTGCCGGTAATACAGACTGGTATGGACAATACGATGTAGAACCATCAGGTGGTTCTTTCCCACAATATTGGAAGAATAACAATATTGTGGATCTTCCAGGAGGCCCACTAAATAGCTGGGGAACAGGGACTGGTTATGATGTCAGGGCAAAAGATGGAAATGTCGTAGTAGTGGGTGTAGCTACAGTTGAGTCACCGGACCCTGCAACTCCAGAGGGTAGTTATATTACTCCCTGCTATTGGTTGAATGGTGAACTACATTTTCTAGTGGATCAGTATGATGTGCCAGAAGAAATAGAACGCTGGATGGATGGCTATGCTAGAGGTGTTTTCATAGAGTAGACATGATGAAAAGATCAATTTTTCTTATCCTATTAGCTTTAGTTTTTGCTTTCAATTGCGGTGATCCTAACAATGAATCTGAAACATCAAATGCAACAGTTGATTGTGCGGAGCTCCCTGCTGATACAACTGTATGTGGTTGCACAGATAGTATTGCATCAAATTATGATATACAGGCGTTATATGATGATGGTTCTTGTTATTATTGTGACATGGATACCACTTTCTCAAAAGTAATGACAGGTACTGCTGGATATGATATCATAAGATCATCTAATTGTAGCTATGTCCTATCTGGCTCTAATGGCAGGACCATTCTTTTAAAGATCGATGAACTAGGAAATGAGATATGGAGCAGGTCATATAGCGATATAACAGGGAGTCACTGGGGTAATTCTGTAAATATTACTAGTGATGGTGGGTATATTATTGGTGCAGCTCAAAATACGGTCATCAAGACCGACTCAACTGGTTTGATACAATGGTACAAAAAACTTTCATATTCTGTGGCTCACTATGTTGAGGATGTTATACAAACATCCGAGGGTGATTATATAGTGGTAGGAGGAGCAGGTGGCGATCCGCTTGGCGGACACGCAGTCCAAGGGAAAGCCTTTATACTGCGAATGTCTGAGGGTGGCGGTGTGCAATGGATAAAACGTTATGGAATAATTGATACACCTATGAACAGTTTTTGGGGTGTTGTAGAAGCTGATGATGGTGGTTTTGTTCTTGCTGGCGAAAAACTAGAAGACAGGAATTTTGAGTTTTATGATCATTTCTGGGTGATGAAGACAGATGCGAATGGCGACGAAGAATGGTCCATCGAATCAGGCGGTAATAAGTGGGATGAGGCTAGGGATATTGTAAAATTGTCAGATGGTAGCTATATAGTTACAGGAAAGATATCCTTATCATCAACTAATATAAATATGAGGGTCATGAGAGTATCCTCATCTGGAGATATTATTTGGCAAAACAATCATGGAAATAATAATTATGATACGGCTACATCAATGACCCTATCTCAGAATGAGGACATCGTTGCTTTGGTTGGCTATACTCGAAGTAGCTCTGGTAGCCCTTTTAAATATAGGATATGGGGTGTTGATGTTGCTTCAGGTCAAGTTCTTTGGAGTAGGATACATGGCGGGAACCAGGATGATGAATCTTTTGGAGTCGTTGAAGCTTATGATGGAGGGTTCAATATAGTTGGTAGGTCAGATTCTTTTGGCAATTCACGTGTGAACTGGCTTATAAAAACAGATTCACAGGGAAATGTGAATTAATATTCTGATAAAAAATTAAATTATTCAAATTAAGCTGTTGTAAAATTGCCGGCTGAAATTTTAATTAAAATAAACAAAAGGAAAGACGATGTCTAAGACAAGTAAGCTGTATGACCAAATAAAGGGTCATTTTGATACATTCGAATCTGAACATGAAAAAAATATGGGCGGTAATAAAGCTGCCGGGTCAAGAGCACGAAAAGCGATCGGTGAAGTAAAAAAACTTGTAACCGAATACCGAAAGTCTTCGGTCGCTGGAGAGTAATAGATCGAACTTAAAAAAACCCCGCTTTCTAGCGGGGTTTTTTATTTTTTAAATTATTTATAATAAGATCATGAGAAAAGAATCTATCAGAAATATTGCCATAATCGCACATGTTGATCATGGAAAGACAACGCTAGTGGATGGGCTTCTGAAACAAAGTGGGACATTTAAAGAACACCAAAATGTTGAAGATAGAGTGATGGATTCTATGGACCTCGAAAAAGAACGAGGTATAACCATAACAGCTAAAAATACTGCAGTTTATTTTCAAGATATTAAGATCAATATTCTTGATACTCCAGGGCATGCTGATTTCGGTGGAGAAGTAGAGCGAAGTCTAAATCTAGTTGATGGAGCTCTATTATTAGTAGATGCTAGTGAAGGCCCACTGCCACAGACAAGATTTGTTCTTAAGAAGGCACTAGAAAAAGAGCTTCCCATTATTCTTGTTATCAACAAGATCGATAGATCAGACGCTAGGATAAGTGAAGTTGTTGATGAGGTATATGATCTCTTTATCGATCTTGATGCATCAGAAGATCAAATTGAATTTCCGATCATTTATACAAATGCTAAAACAGGCATAGCGCATGATGAATTGAACAGTAGCTCCGATAACTTAATGCCTTTATTTAAAGCGATCATCAACACTATCAAAGGTCCAGAGGTTTCGGACGAATCTAAACCACAATTTTTAATCACCAGTCTCGATTATGATCCTTATGTAGGGCAGATCGCTGTGGGGAGGTTAAATAATGGAAGGTTAATTATGAATCAATCCTATTCCCTATGTACGATAGAAGGGAATAAGGCAAATCAAAAATTTTCAGCTCTTTATACATTTCAGGGACTCAATAGAAAACAAGTTGATGAGGTAGAGGCGGGAGATATTATTGCGTTTGCAGGAATTGAAAACATATCCATTGGAGACACTATATCGGATAATGAAGAGCCGGAACCCTTACCAAGGATAGAGGTTGATGAGCCAACAGTGTCAATGCTATTCTATGTAAATGATAGTCCATTTGCTGGGCAAGATGGAGATTACCTTACAACTCGCCATTTATCAGATAGATTAGAAAAAGAAATTCTAAGTAATGTATCATTGCAGGTCATACCAACAGAGAGGCCAGATGTATTTGAAGTTAGGGGAAGAGGTGAACTGCAGATGGCGATACTGATCGAGACCATGCGTCGGGAGGGGTATGAGTTAATGGTATCCAAGCCCCAAGTGATCACTAAAGAAGAAAATGGTAAGACCCTTGAACCCATGGAAAAAGTATTTTTGGATATACCAGAAGATAAGGTAGGTATCATAACAGAAAAATTATCTGCGAGAAAAGGTAAAATGACAGATCTTCAAAATCATGGAACTGGTCGAGTGAATCTTGAATTTTCAATACCCTCTAGAGGATTAATAGGATTCAGGTCTCAGTTCTTGACAGATACGCAGGGTGCAGGTATAATGAATAAACTCTTTGATGGATATGCGCCATGGCATGGTCCCATACCTCAAAGAAACACTGGAGGTCTGGTTTCAGATCGAAATGGAAAAGTAACAACATATGCATGCATAGGTATGGTAGATAGAGGAGAGTTATTTGTTTCAGTAGGCACTGATGTATATGATGGTATGGTCATTGGAGAGCGAAATAGAGATGGTGATCTAAATGTGAATATCACTCGAGAGAAAAAACTTACGAATATGAGGGCAGCTGGTTCAGATAATACAATAACTATAAGACCTCCTAGGCAGCTATCATTAGATCAATGTATAGAGTTTATAGCGGAGGATGAGCTGGTTGAAATTACTCCAATTCACGTTAGACTAAGAAAAATGGAGCTGGATAAGAATAAAAGAGCTGCACAAAAAAAGAAGGAAAAATATTCATCAACTTAAACTATTATGTCTGAAATGCATTCATTAGATCTACCTTTAGAGAATATTGTGAGAAAAGGAGAGAGCAAAGCACCCAGTATATTTTTTCTACACGGTTTTGGGAGCAATATGCAAGATCTTTATGGGCTCACACCATTTTTCCCGGATCACTGGACATGTGTCAGTCTCCAAGCTTCCATACCGATATATTATGGTGGATGGGCATGGGCAGAATTGGACCCCAACAATATTGGTACCCTTCCTAAACCGGAGCAAATATCAAAGCATCAAGAGCAGATCAATGATTCGATCAACAAGTGTGTAGATGAACTAGGTCTCTTGCATAAAAAGGTCAATCTTTTGGGATTTAGTCAGGGTGGTTCAATATCTATTTATTGTGGCTTGGTAGATCCTGATAAATTTAGATCTGTGGTCTCACTTTGTGGATTTTTTCCATCAGAAAGAGCAAGTGAGATAGTTGATAAAAATAAAATAAAAGATCTAAAAATATTTATGGGAAGCGGGAAGTATGATCAGATAGTCCCCTTATCTCTTTCGCATACAACCAGAGACGGGCTAATAGGTCTAGGTCTTAAACCTAATTACAATGAATATGACTCAGAGCATACGATACCGAATGATTGTTTGAATGACGTTCTTTCTTGGCTGAAACAGGTGAATGAATAGGATAGTTAAATAAAAAACCCTGCGGTCAGCAGGGTCAGTTCTAAAGTAAAATAACTGTTTTACCAGTCATCATCACCCCAATCATCATCATCACCCCAGTCATCTCCTTCTTCTTCAAGGTATCCAGCTTGTTCTTCAAGCCATGCAGAATAATCTTCTTGCTCATGTATAGTTAGGTATCCTTTCATACGATAATGACCTAGCCCACATAGCTGTGCACAAGCGATCTCTAAACTTTTACCCTCTCTTTTAGTACCAACAGCTGTCTCAAGAAACTCTTTTGAAGTGCTAGTTGCAGTAAAGTGAACGGGTATTGTCATGCCAGGTATAGCATCCTGCGAAACTCTAAGTTCAGGCAGTTTAAAATTATGGATCACATCCTTAGATGACAGATCTACTCTTATCTTAGTATCTACAGGAATATGCATTTGATTTATTGTATAAAAGTCATCTTTACCAAATTCACTATTTCTATCTAAACCAATTGGGTTATCCTGTTCGTCAACTAGCTCAACCTTTGTATCTCCAAATATACCATCTGCTCCAGGGTAGTGGATATTCCATGCATATTGCTGTGCTATTACTCTAATATATTCTGCGTCCCTACTATCTGGAACATCATTGACCCTTTCAGCCCATATTGGGAATGCAAATCCAAATAAAATAACTATTTCAATAACTGCAACTGCGCCTTCAAGAACTGACGAATAATGGGATTCAACACCTTTGTAATTCGCTTTTTTATTTTTTGACTCACGAAATTTTATAAGACTTACAATAAAAAAAATACCCCATCCGACAAAGAGCACTAGCATCAGGTAATGCACAATTACGATGATCTCATCAATTCTACCACTGACGCTTGAGATACCAACGGGAAGACCAAAATATTGGAGAATTTCTGTCATTTTATTTTGTCTCGTTCAGTCTCTTTGATTTAATACCTATTGAAATGATCCCTATTGCTATTGCAAAAAGTAAAGGCCCAATAATACCAAGCAATGTGATGATGGCCATATCCATTCCCTTGCCCGCATTACTATTTGGGTCTCCAAAGCAGGTGGCGCATGCCATCAGTATTTCAGCGGATGTGTATAGGCCAGAGATAATAATGTATTTAAAATATTTCATATTATATGGTCTTGAATTTTTTCACTATTGAAAAGAGGTAGTAAGACAATCCGATAGTGGCAAGTACTCCAATGATGGAAAACAACAATGCATTTTCTAAGCTAGATGAAACCATAAAATAGGAATAGAACGAAGTAAGCATTATAGAAAGAATTATCACAATTGTATGTGTTATTTTCAAACTCATTATTATTACCAACCTCCTACCTGATCGGTCAATGAAATGAGAGGTATGAATAATAATATTAAGAATGCAACTAAAGTCGTTACTAGCAGCCAGATGATCGCTTGTCTCTCACTGATCAGATGCATGAAATAACATAATACCAAGCTTCCTTTTATTGTTGCTACAGTTATTGCGATAAAAAATGCTTCAATAAATGATACCTCTAAATAACTTACAGCGACAGTAACTACTGTTAATACTGCTAAGGAAATGAAAACATTAATATATATTTTTATATGATGCTCGATAGATTCTTTTGAATTCCCTGCCATGGTTGTTCCTTATAATAAGTATAAAATTGGAAAAAGGAATATCCATACTAGGTCAACAAAATGCCAGTATAGTCCTGTTATCTCGATCCTGTTTGCTAAAAGATCTTTATCTTCATTCCACATTTTATCTGATTGTTTGGACCAGAAAAATATCAATACTAGTAGACCACCAATAATATGTAAAACGTGCAGTCCTGTTAGTGTAAAGTATATACCCATAAAAGTGCTGGAGGATGGATAGATACCATGATCGAACTTGCTAGTGTATTCAAAATATTTTACAACCAAGAATGCTAGACCACATAGTATAGTAATACCTAGATACATTTTATACTTATCAAATTGTTCTAGTTTCAGCGAAGCCCAACTCATGACCATTGTTACACTTGATGTAATAAGCAACAATGTATTAAAAGTTGCCATTGGTACATTAAGTTTTGAGCCCCAATATCCAAAATCACCTTCAGGAGCTGCAATTCTCAAAAATACGTAGGCAGAGAATAATCCACCAAAAAGCATTACTTCAGATGCAAGAAAGATCCAGACTCCTAGCTTGCTGTTATTAAGACCAGTATCCGGTCTTTCTTCTAGTATATATGGTATATTACTCATGGTGATGTTTGTGGGCAGTAGTCCTCATCTTGACCAGGAACACTATATTCATAGGGTCCATGATTCACTTCAACAGATGAATCAAAATTAACATGAGGGAGTGGAGGAGAAGGCGCAGACCATTCGATGGTAGTTGATTTCCAAGGATTCCTATCATCTGATTTTTGTCCAGCTAAGGAAATTATTAAATTAACTATGAATGGGATCTGGGCAGCTCCTAAACAAAATGCTGAAATGGTCATAAATTCATTCCAATGAAGTACATCAGATGCATGCGCATACTGTTGGCCTCCATCATACATTCTTCTTGATAGTCCGGCTAGGCCTTGTATGAACATTGGCATAAATACTCCATTCATGAACAACAAGGATGGCCAAAAATGTAGTTTTCCTAATGTTTCACTCATTCTTTTGCCAGTCACTTTTGGAAACCAGTAATAGATTCCTGCAAAAAGAGCAAAGATCGTACCTGGTGCCACTACGTAATGAAAATGGCCAATAACATAGTAAGTATCATGCAGAAAAATATCAGAAGCAGCTACACCTAACGGCAGACCGGTTAGACCACCTATGCCAAACATTGGAAGAAAGGAAAGTGCAAATAACATTGGGGTATTAAACCTGATAGACCCACCCCAGAGCGATATAAAGAATGCTGTTAAGACCACGACAGAAGGAATAGAGATGATCATGGTGGTTAATTGGAAAAATGCACTCATTGATTGTCCCATACCAGTTAAGAACATATGGTGAGCCCATACAATAAAGGACATAAAACCTAAGAATCCAATAGCGTACACTAGTGACTTATATCCCCAGAGTGGCTTCCTTGTATTATTTGCGATTATTTCTCCAACAATACCTATTGCTGGAAGAATGAGTACGTATACTTCTGGATGAGCAAGAAACCAGAAAAGGTGCTGCCATAAAAGTGGAGATCCAGAACCATATGCCTCTACTGGACTTCCTGCATACACAAGACCAGAAGGTAAGAAGAAGCTAGTGCCTACTAGCCGATCCATTAACTGCAATATTGCGGCAGACTCTAGTGGAGGGAATGCCAGAATAAGTAGAAATGAAGTGACCAACTGTGCCCAGATAAAAAATGGCAATCTAAACCATGTGAGACCTGGAGCCCTCAGCTGAACAATGGTGACAATAATATTCATTGAACCTAATAGAGATGAGGTAATTAAAAATACCATACCCAGAAGCCACATTGTCTGACCTGACTCAAAAATTGAGAGGGGTGGGTATGATGTCCAGCCAGAGCGGGCAGCTCCTTCGGGTGTGAAAAAACTTGCCATCATAACTACACCACCAACAAAGTACGACCAGTAACTAGCTGCATTAAGTTTTGGAAATGCCATGTCAGGAGCACCGATCTGAAGAGGTACTAGGTAGTTACCAAATGCTCCAACAGCAAGTGGAACTACCCCAAGGAATATCATGATCGTACCATGCATAGCTCCGAGAGTATTATAGTTTTCAGGAAGCATAACACCCCCACTTCCTGCAAATAGCCATTCACCAAAATAAGGTATAACCGTTTCTGGGTATGCAATTTGGTAACGCATTAACATCATAAGCATAAAGCCAAATAAAAGGAATAAAAGGGAGGTTATACCGTACTGTAAGCCAATTATTTTATGATCGACAGAGAATACATATTTCTGTATAAAATTCTCTTCGTGGTGATGGTCGTTACTCAATTGTTTTTCCTAGGTATTGATCGATGATAATGATTATTAGTCTATATCTAAACCATAATTTTCTTCAAAATTCTCTGTACCAAGCATCCGGATCGCATCCCATGTCATTTTAGTACATACTCTCGCACATACCTGACAACCAGTACATTCGTTATATCTTACTTGAACAGGGGGAATCACAGGGAACTCATATTTATCACTGGCAACAGGCTCAATGCAGTCGACAGGACAGAATGGTACACAAGCCTGGCACCCAGTGCAGTTGTCTTCATCAACAACAGCGATCAGTTTTGGACGCTTGGTCTTCTCCCTGGCATAATCAGGGAGCTCTGGTATTCCTTTAAAGTAGTTGTAAGCCATAATTATTACACTAAATAGACCGGAAATTTAATCAATTATATCCTTAATGAAATAAATGAAATTCATTTCAATATATACTTTTCAATGGCCCATCCAGAGCCAAAAAAAACGATTCCAGCGAAAAGTAACTTTGGGTCCATTAGTTTTGGGAATTTAACTACAAATCCTACAGCGAGCATGAACATGCCTAACAATTCTAGTCCTTTAGCTGCGTAATACATTAAACCAGATATTATGCAGGTTCCAACTCAGAGATGATGGATATTTGTTCTTTAAAAGAATTGTTTTTGATCCGTAGGGACCAAAGGTGATGTGTATATGCAAGTATAAATAATAAAGCATGCAACCAGGGAGGTGATATTTTATTTTCTACAGCACCAATATGGATAAACCATCCTCCAACTAGAAAGATGGTCAACATTAATTGAGGAAATAGAATCATTTTCAGCTTTCTTTCGCGTGACCATAACTCATCTCTACCTAGCCCGGATTCTATGGCACTTTTTATCGCTTTACCCGTAGATATGAAAAAGTACATCACAATTGTCTCAGTGATGGTAAAAATTAAAATAGTAAAAAGTGCAAACCTTGTATGGCTAGCTCCCATTATTTCAAAATTCCAATAGCCACTTGCTCCCGTCAATGTGAGATTGATGAGATTGATCAACATCAATACGTAGCAGGTTATCATAAAAATGTACATGTTCTTATAAAATAAGCTTTTTGAGTACCAAAAATTAATTAGAATACCCTATAAAATCATAAAAGCATTAATCTAATTTTTAGTTTCTATGAGAAGGTAAAATCATGGTAAAATATGGCATAGTTAATCTTTGTATTTTAAAGGAAAACCCATGAAATATAGTAAAACAATTTTGTTGCTAATAACTTTCACAATGATGAGCGTTTCTATTGATGCAGGAACCCTAAAAGGACATGTGAAGTATGATGGTAAACCTCCTAAGAAAAAAAGACTTAGGATGGATGCCGACCCTGTTTGTGGGTCATCTCACTCAGGTCCTGTTTACAGTGAAAACTTCAAAATGGCTAAAGATGGATCAATGGCAGAAGCGTTAGTATACTTAAAAGATGTATCTTATGATGGAGGTGTACCATCAGAGCCAGCAGTGCTAGACCAAAAAGGTTGTATATACATGCCTCATGTATTTGGAATGGTTGCTGGACAAGAACTACTTATTAAAAATAGCGATGCCACTCTTCATAATATTCACTCTATGCCAAAGGTAAACAAGGAATTCAATTTTGCTATGCCAAAAGTTGTTAAGGAAAAGAAATCAACTTTTTCTCTATCCGAACCAGACCCATTTTATATTAAATGTGACGTTCACCCTTGGATGAAGTCTTGGGTGTTGGTATCAGATCATCCATTTTTTGCGGTTACTGATGAAAATGGAAATTTTTCCATAGAAGGGATACCCGCTGGTACGTATGAAGTTGTTTGTTGGCAGGAAAAGTTTGGTAAGAGGACTATCACAAAAAAGGTAACCATAGGTGATGGTGATACCACAGAAAACTTTGTATTTAGTCGTCCCAAGAAGTAATAATTACTTATAATTCATTTAATAAAAGGCGGGGTTCTCTCCGCCTTTTTTGTATATCAGATATTTGATATGAAGATCAGACCTATTTATTTTAGTTTAATTCTTATACTTTTGAGCTGTGAGCAGCAAAATGAATTATATGATGTTAAAGGAACCGTAAGATCGATCGATATAGAATCAAATAATGTGATCATTGCTCATGACACCATCGTGGACCTTATGATGCCCATGGTTATGCCATTTAAAGTATTAAATAATAAAGTACTAGATTCTCTTCAGGTTGGTGATAGCGTTCATTTTGAATTTGTTTGGGATGAGTCAAAACCTTTTGCAAGGCATTTTAATATTGTGGGTATAGGAAACATCCCGGAGGAAGACAGCTTTTTTGATGATGAATTTTCTGAAGTCAAAATTGGGCATATTATAGATGATGCGACTCTTTTGGATCTTGATAGTGCTGAGGTGCATTTATCAGATAGCGATGGAAAATTTAGATTTATATCCTACATCTTTACAAGATGCCCCATGCCAAATATGTGTCCAGCGATCGTTATGAAAAATAGGTATCTGGTCCAGCAGTTCTCGAATAGCCGATCTATAGACTTTATTATGGTTAGTTTTGATTATAAATATGACACACCTTCAGTTATGGATCGGTATTATGGAGCATCCACTGAAGAATATGATAATTGGAAGGTCTGGTCTAGTTCAGGTAGAATAGATGATATTTATCGTTTGGTCAAACAGTCAGGTGGTGACTTTTGGGGAATAGAACAAGAGAGGATTGGCCACTCACTATCATCTGTTTTAATAGGTCCTGAAAGAGAGGTCTTGGGATCTTGGAAAGGTGAGAATTGGGATGAGTTACACGTAAAAAATGCCATCAAAGTATTCATAAAATAAAAAGCCCCATTACATAATGGGGCTTTTTATAAATAATGTCTAAGTTGTTCTACCAATCATCATCTTCATCATCCCAGTCGTCATCTTCATCATCCCAATCATCGTCCTCATCATAATCGTCTTCACCAGGACTATCAAAATCATAACCATGTTCATCGAAATAGGCTTTAATAAGACCATCAATATTTGTACTACCCTTAATATTCCATAGATAATCTCGTAGACCATCAAGCATAGCGGTTGAATCACCCTCTAGCTTAACGAGTGCATCTCCCATAATATCTCTGGCACCTTCTGCAACTAATGTTTCTTTATCAGGTAGGTAGGGTGCTGGCATCTTTGTACCTGGCATGATCTCTTGAGGGTTTTTTAACCATTCACTGACCCACTCAGGATTCAAACGTTCTTTAGTAAGTGCAAGATTTGGTGCCCATGTGGGCGCTTCACCACTAGGGAATGTTTTTCCATAAAAGTGACACTTCGCACATTCACCAAATTCATGGAGTTTTTCACCAGCTACAAACTCTGTACTTGATATATCAAATTCATGTTCAGCTCTATAATTCACGTTCTCGCCATCCATATGTTGAAAATAAGCAATGATGGCATCCCAGTCTTCATCCGATATTTGATGGAAGCTAGGCATTTTAACTTGCAGATTAGGTCTAATAATAGATGGGTTATTAAAGAAGCTCAGGAGCCAGTCTGGATTTGCTTTCCTACCTTCGGTATTTAGATTCGGAGGACCATATTCAGGCGGGCCTATATGTTCTACTAATTGTCCTCCTCGATTATCAATAAGGTGGCAACCTTGGCAATTGTATTGTTTTACAAGTCGATGTCCTTTTTTATATATATCAGGTGCTTTTTTATAAGCTTTCAGACTTTCCCCAACTTTATTTGAATTAAAACCTAAAACTGCTGTTGTTATTGCCTCGATCTCTTCTTCAGAAAAATAAAAATTAGGCATTTTTAAAAGATCTAGATGCTCACTCTCCTTACCTCTGTCATATATCCTTGGTGTCCTAAGTTTATTTTCTATCCAGGCATGTACTGAGTGCTCGATATCATGATATAAACCAAAATCAAATTTTCCTACAGGTTTAGAACCTTCCTCCGTTATTTCTACTCCTATGGGTTTAGCATCATCAAAACCATCTATATGGTGACAGCCAAAACAACCATAATGGCGGATACTCTTTTCACCTATGAAATTTAATTTTTCGTTCTCGTTCATCTTTTCAGCTTTTGCAACTGCAAATCTCTCAGGATTAGATTTTTTTAGCCAGTTTACAGTTAGCTCATCCAGCACTGCTTTGTCATAATCATGGTCTGGCAGATTATCAAAGGATTCATTTTTATCTTCTAATAGATATGCCGAGATGTCCTTAGCCTGCTGTGGTTGAAGTCTAAGATTCGGCATTTTTGTATCGGGCATATAGGCTTGGGGATCCATTAGCCATTCATAGAGCCACTCAGCAGATACTTTAGATCCAAGTCCCACAAGATTAGGTCCATGCACCTTAGTTAAGTTTTTATAATTATTGATATGCGGTGCTGCATCAGGATCCGTTTCTGAGACATGACACCCCATGCAGCCTACTGCATTAAAAAGTTTTTCACCATTTATAGGGTCACCAAGGAAGCGACTGCTGTTACTTCCTTTCATTCTATCTTTTCCTGCAAAGAGGTATTCAGTTATACCAGCAATTTCCACATTATTATACGCTGTAACCTCTTCACTTTCTTGATTTGGTTGTTCAAAAATGGCTGGCATTCTTGTATTATATCTAAAGTGACGTGGATTTTTAACCCATTTAGATACCCAGTCCTCTGTCAATTTTTCATTGACTCTTTTAAGATTAGGCCCAGCTTTCGCTTGGGTAGGCCAATTTTCATTATGATGGCAACCATTACAGCCTGCTTGATCTATAAGGGTAAGACCAAGGTTGATTTTTTCACCTCCCGCTAGATCACTTGTGTTCGAGTGACATTTAAAACAACTTGCCTCTGTATACCGTGTAGGTAGCATAGGCGTAAGCCAGTGATGATTTACTTTCCAATCATGTTCTTCTATCCATCTTTCTTTATCATCAGGTGTATTAGGTGTATGAGATGATGATACAAATGATGTCCCGCGGCTACGACCACCATGACAACTAGTACATCCAAAATTATTCATTGGATGCGGCGATTTTGATGTTATGTAAAGATCGAGGTTAGGGTGCGTTGTGTATGGCTGAGGTGCATCCGCGAAGTCTGGATTATCTATACCAAGGTGACAGCTCGTACACCTGTCAACAACTGGAACAGATGCAAAGTTCACATCGTATTTTACATCAGCAACGACGATCTGATTTACCTTATAATAGGGGTCGAGAAAATCTAGAATAGGAAGATCTCTTACAATATCGCCAAGTTTATTGGCCATTGTCATTCGACTTCGATCTAGTTTAGATAGTTTATTATCCGTAAGTGTATACTGTTTCAAATACTGATCGAGTTCATCCTGCTTTTGTTTTAGACCCGACTCAATTGATTTTATTTCACTTTCTATTGCTGATATCTCAATTTCTGTCGATTCTTTTTCAAGTCTTAATTTATCTAACTTGTCTAGCGCAGCTGCATATTCTTCTTTGTAGGATGGACCATGATCAGCATGGGTATTTTCTGCTTCGACTAAATACTTCAGAGCATCAACATTCGCTTTCTGGCTCTGATATTTCATGTTCTGGTCGTAGTGTTTATTTTTGACAAGACCCAACTTGTCTTCGAGTTCTTTTAGATCACCACTCCTAGCATCAAACTCTCTCTGGGCAGAAGCCAGAGCACTATCATAGACATCTCTCTCTTTTTCAACTTGTGATGCCTGCTGCTCGAGTTTCTCCTGCGCTACCTGTACCTGCATTTTACGAAACTCACGCTGATAATCTTTAAATTCATCATCATTATCATCCACAAAGATCCAGACAGTACAGATCAAGAAAATGATAGAGGATATAGCGAACCACTTATTCAGCAGATTGATGTCCCAGTATCTTTCGTCGTTCTTAAACATAGTTGATCAAATATTAAAGAAGTATTCAGGTATGGCTATGAAATATTTCAAGTTAAATATCCACCTGAAGTACATTTTTAGGGGTAGTGAAAGCATAACTAAACCAAATAACATAAGTGATACAAATCTGACTGGCCCATAGGCTTCTAACATATCTTTCAGCCAGGTTTTAGCAAGTATTATTGGCAATATAAATAGGTAGATGCCAACAGTAATAAATCCTATAATTTCTCTGAGTATTATGTTTTCAGGTAGACCCGTACCAAGAAGCTTGACCCAGAAATATTCAGATAGATTGACATTGTTCAATGCTACAACTTTATGCGCATCCCAATATTCAAAAGGTCCGTAGAAATTCCAATTAGGTCCTCTAAAAAATGTTCCCAGAACAATTAAAAATAGCCATAGAACGATCCACCCATACATAAAAATAAAAATCCCAACTCTTCTTTCTTTGAAGGAATAGTATCCATCACCTTTTTTATTGATGTCCATATATGGGATGGCCATGAGGCCTATGATGCAGAACAACGGTAGTACAATACCTGCGATCCATGGGTCGTAGTATACAAGCATCTCTTGGAGACCTAAAAAGTACCAGGGGGCTTTTGATGGATTCGGTGTTGCAGCAGGATTTGCAGGCTCTTCCAGCGGAGCAGCAACTAGGATCGACCACACCACCAAGAAAACAGTGAATAAGATCAGTGCAATAAATTCAATATAGACCAGGTCTGGCCATACAAGAACCTTGTCATCGGGGTCGTTATACTCTGATGGCTTTAATCCTTTTTCCAGCCTCTCATCATTAATATAGGCTTTGTGCATGCCTAGCCAAGTAAAGAAGAAAATGGAATAGACCATTAGCACAATTGGAAAATTGTCACCTTTCATCAAAATGACACTGAAATTCTTGTCCATATAGCCAACTGCAAAAAAGAATGTTATGACTGATAATGCTACGGCACATCCTGTTTTGGTCCATAGCAAGTAGAACCCAAGTTTCCGATTGATCTTATCGAACCAGTCAGTTGGTGGGAAAAGGATGGGGGTAACGACCGTCAATATTGAGAAACTGATCGTTGGCGATGAAAGATAGTCAACAGTATGCTTAAATGTTTCTAACATTTTACGATTCCTTTATAGTGGCCCTGATATACCACCATCTTTTCTGATGCGCCAGAAATGTACGGCCATAAAGATCATCATTATAAATGGGACTGCAATACAATGGATCACATAGAACCTTAGCAGTGTAGCCTCACCTACAAAACGGCCACCGATCAGTGCAAATCTCACATCAGATCCAATATGAACCAGATTAATATCTCCGATAGCTAAAAGACTTGCGCCAGGACCTTCGTGCCCAATGAATGGATGGGCCCTCGCCATATTTGACCCTACAGTAACTGCCCATATTGCCAATTGGTCCCAAGGTAATAGATATCCTGTAAAAGATAGGAACATGGTCATTGTCATCAGCAATACTCCCACGCCCCAGTTAAATTCTCTTGGGGGTTTATAAGAACCGGTCATAAAAACACGAAGCATATGTAACCAGACAACAAGAACCATAGCGTGGGCGGCCCACCGATGCAGTTCTCTCATGATTCCAAGTGGCACCTGTTCTGTGAGATCGATAATATCAGTGTATGCATATTCAACGGTAGGTCGGTAGTAGAACATGAGCAGAATACCCGTGATCGTCAAATTCACAAAGAGAAAAAACGATAGTCCTCCCATACACCAGGTATAGCCTACCTTAACAGCATGTTTTGGAAGACGAGCAGGGTGGAGGTGAAGAAATACACTACCAAGAATAGCATGCATTCTTTGCCTACGAGTATGAGGAACTCCCGATCGAATGATCGATTTCCAAACCTGTGACTCGCCAAGAGTTTGGAGTATTGATTTTTTATTCTTTTTTTCAGCCATTTTTATTGAATGATTTTATTTATGCAATTTCTATACTTTTAGGAATGATTCTGGGTTTTCCCATTCACCCTTCTCCCATTTATAGCTCTTAGTCTTATCAACAAGGATCTGTCCATCATTTGCTAAACTGATCTTAAATCTTTCAAGTGGCCTTGGTGCAGGTCCTTCAAAATGAATTCCGGTCATTCTGAAGCCGCTTCCGTGACATGGACATTTAAATTTTGATTCAACAGGTAGCCAATTTGGAGTACAGCCAAGATGCGTACAAACTGTAGATAGTGCAAAGATCGATTCCTCATCTCTAACGATCCACGCGTTGTAAGACTTTTTATATTTTATATCAACAGAGTTCTTAGAGAAGTCTTCTGGGTAACCAATTTTAAATGTCTGAGGCGGTTCAAATAGTACATTTGGAAAAAGAAACCGGACAATGATCGTGAAGAAACCACCAGTAACGCCTAAGTAAGCTAACCAGCCAACAGATAGCCAACTTAGGAAACCTCGTCTATCTGTCTCGGGACCTTTAAACGCGTTCTCAGGAGATGATCCAACCGCGGCATTGGGTATCATTTTTTCTTCAGACATATTCTAAATAATCCTATTATATGATTTTTTTAAGGTTTTTATAGCAGCATCACGAACCTTTAGACTTTCATCAGATTCTGCAAGCATTACTAGCCTCGGCTCAAAACGGTTATCTTCGATCAATGATGAAGTTTCAATCGCAGTGAGAATAACCTTATTGATCTCTTTCGGGTCTAATTCTGGAAAGGTGGTTAAGTAGCTACGATCCATTAGATTCTCAATAATTGGGGCTGATGTTATTTCACCCATTTTAGCAAGGGCGATAGCAGCATCCCATCGAATATTTGGTTCTTCATCTTCTAGTAATTGGTTAAGTATGGGTACAGAACGATCATCGCCAATAAATCCGAGTGACATTGTAGCCGCAAGGCGCTCGTCCTGGTAGTCAGAACGTTCAATGATCATTATAAGATCTTCGATAGCTTCTTTCGACTTTACCATTCCTACTGCCTGTATTGCAGCTAGACGGGATTCTCTAGCCTCATCATTTATACCATTTACAAGTTCTTCTGAATAAAATTCATCCCCTGTGGCACCCATTGCTATTGCTAGATACGCTCGTACCAATGGGTCATCATTTATGGAATGCTTATACGCAGATATCATTTGGTCTTTAAATCCCATATCTAGGGGCACTGTCTCTGGATTGTTTAATACTTTTGAAAGTTCATATGCAGACTGCCATCTTTTTGTTTTTGATCCAATTTTAACTTGGTTCAACAGTTCAGATGCATCATGTGTTTCATATGTAATAAACCTGAATAGCAGAAAGAAGACCGCTCCAAAGATAGCGATCATAAACGGTATCAAGAAAAATGAATAATAGAGCGTGTAAATACGGCTCGATTCACTTTTTTGATTTTCTATAGTTACACTTTCACTCATTCCGAATAAACAATTAAGACCCTGAATTTATTTCATAATCTCTTATTAGAGCAAAACTAAAAGTGAAATTAATTCTCATTAGAATCCAATTTAAATTGTTCTATATCTTTTTTCATATGGCCAGTCAATTTAGATAATTTCCTTAATTCCTTTTTAAGCTTCATTATTTCACCCATTAATATCATTGAGAATATTAATACGAGTATTGAAATAAGAGGTACAGCATCCAATCTTCAAGTCTCCTCTTTTTTTTGGGCATCTTGTTTTAACTGCCAGCCTAGTAATATTGGGAAAAAAAATAGAATGACGCACCCGATTACTAATAGACCTACTGCCCATTCCATATTCTTCATTAGCCATTCCAGAGTAAACCATTCCATATACAGTGATTTATAATACCCACATGACCATAGTAACATAGATGATCAGTAAAATGGTGCAGGCTACCATGGATATGACCTGTGTTTTAGATAGCGCACTCTTTGATGGTTCGTTCATGGTCACTTCGCAGCGCGTTTAGCTTTGACAACAGCTGCTTTTATTTTCCCACGGAGTACTCTATTATCTAAAGCATTTATTTCATCCATGTCACCGTCAAGGCCTTTTTGTACAAGGCGCTCAATGAGTTGCTCTTCCGTCTCTTCCTGTGGCTGCGTTGAATCGGATACGGTTCCTGCTTCACTAATTTCAGGCATGGGAGGTCGATCAACTGCACCTCTTTTGATTTTCACCATCATGGCCTTTGCTTTACCACGAATAACCTTATCAGTGAATGCATTTACAGTATCCATGTCACCGTCAAGACCTTTATTAACGAGGTAGGCGATCTGATCTTCTTTTGATAGTGCTTCAACGCCTCCTGCAGAAGAGCTTGCTGTACTGTCACCCGAAGCTTTTTCAGGACAATTCGGTATTACGCCAGTCCTTTTTGCTTTTACTATTCCAGCTTTTGCCATTCCTCTAATTGGTTTTTCAGGAATCGCATTCACGAAATCCATATTCCCTTGCATTCCCATATTGATCGCATAGTCTATGTAATCTTGGCGTGAGGAAAATCCTCCAAATTGGGAGTCACCGGACGAACCACCTTGATCTTCTTTTTCATCAGAGCCAAAATTGACCTTGGGTACTATTTTATCTAGCTCTTGTAATATCTTTGATTTGTCTTGCCAATTAAATTGATTCAATATTGAAAAGAGTCCTTGCGATTTTCGTCTGCAGGTTACCCAAACTCCATATTCTGTTTCACGAATCGAAAATTGAATGTATTCACTAGTAAGTGGGGTTGTCCTAAAAGTGAAGCCAAATTCACTTTCTTTTTCAATGGTCATTATCCTGCATTGAAACCAAGGCGCAACTGTCGATGGTCGTATTTTGAAGTAAGCACCAGGCACTAGTTCCATTTGTGAGAATGAATATTGATGCACGTACCGTTCAGTGTCTAGGACAGGAAGAGCACGCTGGATACCGTGGAACCAGACATTATACATATCAAGTGACGTAAGCATTTCCCACATGATCTCTTTTGTCGTTGAGAAATGATGTTCTATGAGGCTTTCGCCTTTAAAAGGAAACCAATCAGACCAAGACTTGCCAATACCATCTGACGGGACAGTTGGAACCTTTAGTACTGCCTCTTTTTGGTCAATATTATCAAACTCAATATCTTTAGATGTAAAGTGCCCTATATGCCCATCAGGAAATTCAATTTCAAATTTGGTAGGGTAGAAGAATATTCTATTTACTTTTCCTGTTTCACCACTTTTCCGGACCGTACATGGGGTGCCAGGCTCTATCCTATTCAGAATCATAATTTGTAATTGGTTACTTGTTGTAGTTTAATAATGAATTCAAAAGGTCTTAATTCAGGTGCAAAACTTAATGAATTGTGTGCGTATTTGAACTGTAAAAGTTTGGTAAAACAGCAGGTTTATATTTCTAATTTATCTAGCTATATATGACATCATTTAGAAACTTTATCTTTTTATCAACGGGTTTGACCTATCTGCTTATATTTATTGGCGGATTAGTTAGAGTTGCAGGCGCTGGGATGGGTTGTCCTGATTGGCCGAAGTGTTTTGGACGATGGATTCCACCTACTAGCATTGAACAAATACCATCACATATTGACCCTGCAACATTTAATATAGTTTTAGCATGGATCGAATATTGTAATCGTTTGTTTGGTGCAATTGTAGGCCTATCAATAACCATAACATTATTTTTAGGTTTAAAACATTACTCTCACTTGCCCCACATTAAATGGCCTCTGATCAGTGCATTTGGACTTACTCTTTTTGAGGGTTGGTTAGGATCGGTACTTATTGATACGGTTTTAAATCCAGTGACCATTACATTACATCTATTTTTTGCATTGATCATTGTTATGTTACTTCTCTATGTTTCACAGGAAGCATATTATTTAGATAATCCAGATGCTGAAAAGCAAAGCAAGTACCCATCAAATATGAAGGCATTATTTGGGTTGCTTGCATTCACGCTATTGTTTGAAGTAATTCTAGGAACAGAGATTCGTGGTGGACTAGAAATGATACGTAAAGAGAACCCTATGGTTAATTCACAATTCTTGATAGATATGTTAGGACCTTTTAAATACGCCCATAGCATATTAGGATTTTTTATTACAGTATTATGTGCACTCCTGTGGTATAGGGTAGTAAAACAGTCTTTGAATCCCTCGAACTTAATGGTGCAGACCTCTACGGGTCTTCTACTTCTTATTATGGTTCAAATAATCACTGGTGAAGTATTGGTGTTTTTTGACGTGATTCCCTTGATACAACTATTTCATCTATGGATAGCTTCTTGGATACTTGGAATAATTAGTGTACAATATTGTGCATGGAAACGGTCTGGTTTAATCGATGAATAAAATACTATACATTATAGTGCCTGGAATATTGTTCCTTGCATTTGGTGCAAATTGGGTGATACAAAAGGCAGATAGATCTCATGATATTCCAATAATTAAAGAAGTACCAGATTTTATATTTCACGATCAGGCAGGCAGGCTTTTCAGTAATGAAAGATTAGCGAACAAAATAACAGTTTTAGACTTTATGTTCACCAGCTGTACAGGACCATGCCCATTAATGACATCCAACATGACAGATCTTTATCAAGAATTTCGTAATGTTATGGAAGTCCAATTTGTATCCGTTACTGTAGATCCTCTTATTGATTCAGAAAGTAAACTTAAAGAATATGCAGATTTTGTCGGTGTAGATGATGATCGATGGCAATTTATACGTTCTGACTTAGAATCCACTAAGGATTTAAAACAGAATGGTTTTATGCTTTATGCAGGGGAACTTCCTCAAGGACATGCAATCAAATTTGTTTTGATAGACCAGGATGGAAATATTAGAAAATACTTTGATGGTACGGATGAGGCTAGTCTCGCAGTCTTAAGGAAAGATATAACTAACCTTGTAAAGGAGTTACGATCTTAGATGAAACGTATCCCCAAAAAAGCATCAAATAAATACGCAGCTTATTTTGAGTTAACAAAGCCTAGTATTACATTTATGATCTTAATATCAACCGCACTTGGTTATTATTTGGGCAGTGATAATACAATAGACTTAAAGAGGTTCTTTTTCACTCTATTGGGCTCTGGTCTTGTATCATCTGGCGCTGGGGCATTAAATCATTTTGCAGAAATGGAAACCGATCGTTTAATGACGCGTACCAGCCAAAGGCCAATACCCACTGGATTGATAACGCCTGATCATGCCAGGGTCTTTGGAATCACTTTTGTTTTAATTGGGGCATTGCTCTTATATGTTTTTATTGACCCTCTAACTGCTCTTTTAGCATTGATCACTGCTCTATTATACATTTTCATTTACACTCCGTTAAAAAAAATGACATGGCTCAATACATCTATTGGAGCTATCCCTGGATCTATACCTCCATTAGGAGGGTGGGTTGCAGCGAGCGGTACTTTAGAACCTGAGGCTTGGGTTTTGTTTGCGATCTTATTTTTTTGGCAGCATCCTCATTTTTATGCAATTGCTCTTATGTTCAAAGAAGATTATCAAAAAGCAGGGCTAAAAATGTTGACCGTACTAGAGCCTGATGGAAAAAGAACAAACCGGCAAATTATTTGGCATTCACTATTATTGATCCCAGTTTCTCTTGTCCCTTTCTATCTGAATCTTTTGGGAATCGTCTATTTTTACGGAGCATTATTATTAGGATTAGGGTACCTTCTATCAGGCTTTATGCTTGTGAAAAAATATAGTGTAGAAAATGCCAGATTTTTGCTAAAGATGTCAGTTATATATCTCCCCGCATTATTTGGAACCATATTATTGGATAGATTTATATGAAGAATGATACTTTTTGGATCAGAATTATTTATGTTGTATCCGTTGTAATAAGTTTAGTGGTCGCGTTTTTAATATTGGGCCCTAGACCTGAAGGTATTGAGGGAAGTATTGATGTATCTTTTTTACCTATGGTAAATGCTACGCTGAATGGCATAACCACATTATTATTAATTATTGGGTATTATTTGATACTTAATAAAAAGAGAGAGGCCCACAAAAGTGTAATGCTAACCTCTTTTGGTACATCGTCACTTTTTTTGGTCAGTTATGTTATTTACCATTGGTTTAAAAGTGGTCCAAAGCTATATACTGGTAATTATGAGACCACATATTACTTTATACTTATAACCCATATTATTCTTGCAGCAATCATCATCCCTCTAGCTCTTTTTACACTTTACAGAGGTTGGACATCTCAATTAAGCAAACATCGAAAGATTGCCCGTATCACTTTACCGATATGGTTATATGTTTCAATTACTGGTGTGATGATATATTTAATGCTTTATTAGGATATATTTTATTTTTATTTCTAAACTTTAAATCAATAATAAAGAAGGAGGGCATTATCGAACAAATACCTATAATTCTTTAACCATACCTCCATATTGCTTTTCAATTTTAAATCCATTATTGAAAAAGAATTCCTGAGCATAAAAACCAACAGTGATATGCGAAATGTTAATATGCTTCATTCGTTTGAAAAAATCAGACATGAGTCTTTTACTCAAAGCGATCTTTTGATATTTATTTTTTATAGCGACCCATTCTAAATGAATTCTATCTTTTTCCATATTTTTCCAATAGAGTCCACCAACCAATGTATTCCTGCTATTGAATGCTAATAGAAATTCATGTTCCGATGTGAAAGTTACTGAAAGGGCTGATTCAGATAATAATGTGTGGAAATGGGCAATCTCTTTTGGTAAAAACGGTGGTCTTATTCGATATAATTTCCCATCCTTGCATTCTGTCTGATAGACCAGATTTAAACGAGCTTCTTCACCATGTGTGGTGGTAACCAGTTCGACATAATCTGCTGAATCAACATGCGGGAATAGCATCCTTGCTAAAAAGAATTCCTCATTTTCATTTAGCTCAAGCCTTGATTGGATCTCAGTGATCCTATCCTGCAAGTTCCATGGGCTCAGGTTACTATTTCGCATATCTTGGATCATAGCTTGAAACTCATTAAAAAGTAATTTATCGCTATCTTTAAAACATGTCATCATGAAGAATCTGACTCTAGTTTCTGGGTAATCATCTAAAAGATCATTCAATTTATAATCTTTATATAATTCTTTTAGTATTGATGCTTTAGCTTTTAATGTAGCTCCTTGATTGAGATCTAGCCATCGTTCATATCTCAATGATGCAAAAACTACTGGTTTGGTCAATACTCCAAATTTATCTACATCATCCAAGAAATCATCTATTCGTTGAATGGTAAGTCCAGTTTGCTCACATTTATTTTTCACAGTCCGTACAGAGAGTTCTGATCTTAGTTTATTCAGAAGTTCATATCCTTTTTTTACTTTTAATACTTGAATCGTAGCTGTGAAGATAACTTCCCAATCAGACATATGGCTTAACCCAGGATATTTTTGTTCAGTCTGGATAATATAATCAGTATAGAGTTCAAGAAAATGATCTGAAATGGATTGGATAGGTTTTCTGCCACTAATAGATATCAACCGAGTTCCAGTTTTATAATCATGTTGAGGAATGATTAGATTTTCAGGTTTTGGTGGCTGAATAGATAATTTAAAATTTGTTCTGTTCCAGAATCCTTGATACGCCTCAATTCCGCTCCATATGAAGTGGAGCCATCTCATTTGCCAACGATCCATTTTTGATCGATCATTTATATCTTTTTTATTTCTATTTAAATAATTATCTAATGTTTCGCCTTGGATATATTCTTCTGTATATAATTGATGTTCTGGCCAATATCCTCCAAAATTTTCAACTAGTGCATCATCTTTAAAACCTGGTCCCATTTTAATAAGCCATTTTGTTTCATCATCGATGAACTCACGTTCCCAACCTTCATTCAGGTTCATGACAAGGTTGTGATTCCCAAATGATCGGGTTTTAACGATAACCCGGAATACACTTTTATTATTCCGACTTCCCAGATGTGATATCCAAACACCATTATTTGGTATGTCATTGAGGTCTATTAGGAAATTTTTTGAGAATAAGAATAAAGATTCTTTGATCAATGAAGTATCGCGGATGGCATGTAAAATTCGATCTTTGTGTCCATGACGAACATTGTCATCGAAAGTGAGCACATCCTCCCATTGATATTCTTCACCTGTCTCAGGGTCAACTGCAATGTTCGTTGATTGTCCTATCCATGTGCGGAATCCCTTTACAAGACCATAATACGCTTTTTGAGCTGTGGATTGTAGAGGTCTTGGGACGTTAGATAATTGCCAATTGATCAACTCAGACCGTGCGATAACAAATCTTGTTGGATGGAGTATTCCAAAATCAGCTATTAGAAATAATAGAGTCTTGATGAATTCTTTCTCATCAAGGCTGGCTGTTTCAATATCGGGCATAATTTTTTGTAAGTATTGAAGGGTAGAGTGGAAGTGATCGTCATTTGTTCGCCCTATATCGAATGATAATCCCTTCGAAGGGTCAATTTTTCGCTGATATATATAAGAATCATGTATCATTGTGATAAAAAGTTCACCGGAAAGTAAAGGAGCCAATGATTCTATCATTTTGATTCGGAATAATGGCTTAGAGTGATCCTGATAATTCATATATGTATTGATCAATACAGTTGACCAATTACCTAGGTCATTATCAACTATTGATCGTAGATCATTAAATATTGCTGGATCATCTGAAATAAATTCTCGTACAGATCTATGGATGCTATATAGAATAGTTTCAATCTTATTATCATCGAATTCTAATGCATCAAATGAAGTGCCGCTCTCTGGGATTATGATGTTAATATGATCATATACCTTGGCTTCTTTTAGTCTAAAGATCGATGTTCCTACAAAATCTGAAAATTTAAAATTACCAAGCCAAAGATCAGGAGATTGTATCAGCTCATCAAAATCTAATATATCAGCACTGATCTCGTATTGGAAATCACCCAAACTGATAATAGAGCCTGACCAAGTTAATGGTAATGATCTTGGTTGATCCGTAATTGATAACATATGGCCATCCCATTTCAAATTGCTTTTTACAGTTCCTATCTCTCTTACTAGCCAATTTGGTATTCTTAATTCTTTGCTTTGGAAATGGAGCGCCGTATAATTTTTTTCATATAATGGTAAAATAATATCTTTAAAATTTTCCAATATTACTTTTCTTATAAAAGTACCTTTGGGCGTTAGTTCTCCTTTTTCTTCAGAAAAATTTCTATTTATCACTACATAATTAACAATCCTTTCAAAAGGAGAAAGAAAGCTATTAACTGATAATATCATTGAACTGAAGAGGTCTCTGATCTCACTTTCTCTGCCTGTTTTTAGATCAATTGATGAGCCCTCATGATCAGGGTAAATGAGAACAGTGTTGAATTCTCTGCCATCTCCAACAAGGAACACTGATTTCACTGAATCAAAATCTTGAAAAAGATTCTCAATTTTTTGTGGTGCGATAGTTTGCCCTCGGCTATTCTTATAGATATCTTTTTTTCGATCAATTATAAAATAATGACCATTTTTTTGTTCGAAAATATCCTCAGTATGTAGCCATCCATCCTTGTAAATATCTGAATCGTTTTCTTTGTAATAATTTTGGGAAACATATGGGCCTTTTATACAGAGTTCGCCATCATCTTCTAATTTTAGTTGAATACCTGGAAGTGCTTCCCCTACAGAGTCTCTGACATAGCCTCTAGGGGGTGTCATTGTGATCCCTCCTGTCGCTTCCGTCATGCCATACCCGCTAAGAAGCTCTATACCATGTTTATGAAAAAATGTGAAAATATCTGGGTCTAAATACCCAGCTGCTGACAACCCCCATTTAAGCGACCCTCCTGTTATTTCTTTTAGCTTTTGATCAATGGTCGAATCATCTTCTGAATCAAGTTCTAATTGGCTATCTAGCATTTCATATAATTGGACCCATCTTTTAGGTATGCTGATAAATATGGTAGGTTTAATGATCTTATAATCATTCAATAAAGAATTAAATGCAGGTGACTCTGCGAATGAATAGGACGCACCCCAAAAAATACTCCCTATCAATTCAAAATATCTTCCAAATGTATGGAATAACGGAAGATAGCATAAAAAAATATCATTTGAGCCTATATCAGGCAATGCTAATGCACGTGCGAATCTTTTACTCATAATATTCATTTGATTAAAAACGATCCCTTTTGGGTTTGCAGTAGTACCAGAGGTATACATAATGGTTTGAATATGCTCCATATCTACCTTACGCAGACGATCATCAGGGTCAAAATCAATTACCCCATCACCTTTTTGAAGAAACTGGTCCCAACTAGTGATATCACCTTTTAAGCTTTCATTATTATCTAGGGTAACGACTTCAATTGATCTGGTATCTTGGAGTTCATTCCAAAGTCTTACACCAGCCTTACCACCTATAAAGATGTTTGTTATTTCTCCATGTTCCAATATGTATGAAATATGTTCTGGGGTTGCATTTAATGGAATGGGAATCACTCTGAATCCAAATGATAAACAAGCCAGATCTACTAAGACCCCATTTAATTGATTATGAGTTAATAGTCCTATTGAAACAGGCTTGTTTAATTCTTTTTCAAAGGTTGATAATGCACGACCAACCTCAATAACTGAAGACCATAATGAAGAATATGATATTGTTTTTAATTGGCCTTCTCTAATAAGATTAAAAACAGTTTTATTATTATATCTATTCGCCCTTTGTTTTAAAAGATGGCCTGTGTGATACTTAGACCTTTTGATTAGTTTGATCAAATTGTTAAGCCATTTATCAATTTGATCTAACTCTGAAATATGTTTTGACACACTACTAAAGTGAGCGAGCTCTAAAAATGTATATAGTGTTTCATGGTCGATATCTTCAGCCAAGCAATCTTGAGACAATTTTATCAGATCAATTTTTTCTAATCCATTGCCCTGAACTTCCTCTAGAGCCTGTTCAATTCGTTGTTGAATATCAGAGTACATACTAGAAATTAATCTATTGTAGCAAATCAATACCTATTCTAATTGTTAGGCAGCGTTTCTCTGGTGTACATTTATAGTCAATAATTTGTAATATGTAATTCATGATAAATATGGATGCACTAAATAGAATAAAATTCCTAGAAGATCGCTTACATCGTTTGAGTGAGATTGGCATGGCTCTTTCCACAGAGAAGGACACTGATCGTTTATTTGAAATGATATTGGAAGAGGCAAAGCATATTACCAAAGCGGATGGTAGAACCCTATACTCAATGAATGAGGAAGGGGATCTCTCATTTGAGATTCTCAGAAATGATTCTATGAATACGATTATGGGAGGGACTTCTGGTGTTGAGATCCCATATTACCCTGTCCATCTCTGGCTTGACGACCAAACACCGAATCAAAAAAATGTTTCAGCATACGTTGCTCTTACAGGAAAAACGGTCAACATTAAGGATGCATATGAAGAAGAGGGATATGATTTTGAAGGGACCATCAACTTTGACAAAAAAAATGGATACCGTTCAAAATCGTTCCTAACGGTTCCTCTAAAAAACCATGAAAATGAGATCATAGGTGTTATGCAACTTATCAATGCCCGTAATGATAATGGTGATGTAATACCGTTCAATGAAGAGATGGAAGAGCAGGTTGAGTCCTTAGCATCACAGGGTGCTGTTGCTCTTACCAATAAGCGTCTGGTTGAGGAATTAAAAATATTATTTGAAGCGTTCATTAAGTTAATAGCCACGGCGATAGATAAAAAATCGGAATATACTGGTGGGCATTGTGCGCGGGTACCGGTGATAACAATGATGTTAGCCGATGCAGTAGCAAAGATGAAGGATGGAAAATATAAAGACTTCAGTATGAATGATGAAGAACGATACGAACTTTACCTTGCTGCTTGGTTACATGATTGTGGTAAAGTTGCAACGCCACCACATGTTGTAGATAAAGGGACCAAATTAGAAACGATCTTTGACCGCATTGAGTTAATTCGGACACGAATGGAATTATTAAAACGTGATGCAGAGATCGCTTTCTTGAAGCGTCAATTGAATGGTCAATCAACAGAAGCATATGATGATGAGTATCATAAGACCATCGAAGTATTAGAAGCCAATATGAAATTCCTTGAAGAATGCAATATTGGAGGTGAATTCATGAAACCAGAATTACAGGATCGAGTCAAATCCATTGGCAAAGAGATGATCAAATTAAATGGTAGTGAACAGACATTTTTATCTGAAGAGGAGATCCAGAACCTTAATATTCCTAAAGGTACCCTATTACCTGAGGAACGTGAGATCATCAATGACCATATTGTGATCACTATTGAAATGTTAGAGCAATTACCCTATCCAAATAATTTAAAAAATGTCCCTGAATTTGCTGGAGGCCATCATGAAAAAATGGATGGTACAGGTTATCCTAAAGGTTTAAACTCAACACAAATGTCTACCCAAGCAAAGATAATGGCAATTGCAGACATATATGAAGCCTTGACAGCAGCCGATCGTCCATATAAAGAAGGTAAAAAATTATCCCAGGCAATGCGTATTATGGGATTTATGAAAAATGATTATCATATTGATGAGGACCTTTTTGAGATCTTCGTTACCTCTGGAGTTTATAAAAAATATGCAAATGACCACGTCGCAGAATCGCAGATCGATGAAGTTGATGAAGATTCTGTATTGGGAAAGAAATGAACTTAAATGATCTAGATTCAAAGGGACTAACGGTTGAATTATTATCGTTAATGGATAAAGTGGTTGTCTTGCTGGATGATGATCCCAATGTTGACAAGTTTTTAGATGAGACTGATCTTTTTGATAGTTGGGAGTTGGTTCTTCCTGAGGCAGAGTATCCAATTTTCATAATGGCTGTTCTCAATAATATTAGAAAGCCTTCTATTGTTGATTCCATTATCAAAGCAATTACAAATGAACGTAACCATAACGAACTCTATACAGAGCCTGAACCAAAAAAGCTAAAAATACGATCGCATGTTGGTGAGCATCCCTTTAGTTGATATAATAATTGATCTTGGATCAAATCTAACTTTATGACACCGGATATTGTACTTGTTCTAAGCCTTTTATTTTTTGGGTTTGTTCTTTTTGTGACAGAAGTCTTTTCTATTGATGTAACGGCAATGATACTTCTCACAGTATTATTCAGTTTAGGTTACCTGACTCCAGAAGAGGCACTATCTGGATTCTCAAATCCAGCAGTGATCACAATAGCCTTTCTTTTTATCATTAGCCGCGCTCTTCAAAAAACGCGAATATTAGAATATCTTATCATTAGGATCAGACGTCTTGCTGACCGGTCAATGACACTTGGTCGTGCTGTTTATCTTTTTACTATAGGCATCGCTTCAGCAGTGGTCAATAATACAGCTATTGTAGCGATCTTCATGCCCGTTACTATTAGACTAGCTCAAAAATATAAAATTAGTCCTTCTAAAATGTTGATCCCATTAAGCTATGCAGCCATACTTGGTGGCACACTCACATTAGTGGGTACTTCTACAAACCTACTTGTTAATTCTATTTATATCTCCCAACCAGGTGTTGAGCCTATGGGAATGTTTGAATTCATGAGATATGGAATAATATTAATGGGGGTTGGACTGCTCTATGTCCTTTTTATTGCTCCAATGATCTTACCCTCAAGGACTTCCACATCCAGCCTTACGAGAAGTTACCATTTAGGTGGTTATCTAACGGAAATGAAGATCACAGCAGAATCCCCACTAAATGGAAAAACTTGTCTTGATAGAGGAATAAATAAAAACTATGATGTAATGGTTTTGGATATACTTAGAGATGATAAAATGATCACGAATATGATCAGGCTGACGCGATTAAAAGAAGGCGATATTTTATTTGTAAGAGGTACTTTAGAAAATTTTCTTCGTATGAAAGAGGTTGAAAAGGTGAAACTACTTACTGATGAAAAATTGACACAAGATGAGCTTGAACAAGAAGACAATATATTGGTGGAATGCTTATTGACAGATAAATCTGACCTGGTTGGTAAGAGTTTGATGTCAGGGAATTTCCGAAGAAGATTTGGCACTTTTATCCTTGCGATCAGAAGGGAAGGGTCTATTCTACGTAAGAAAATTGCACATGTTGTTTTAAATGCATATGATACATTATTGGTTTATGGACCTGGGAGTAAAGTAGATGAGCTTTCCAAGAGAGGAGATTTTGTTGTTCTGGGAGAGGTCCACGCAGAACTTAGTAAGCAACGTTTTTGGTGGATGACCATTATAGCAATAATTGGGACAATAACACTTGCTGCCCTAGGAATAATGCCTATTGTAAAAAGCGCGATGTTAGGGGTTGTTATTTTATTGGCATTAAAGATCATTACCCCCCAGGAAAGTTATCAATCAATAAATTGGCAGGTCATTGTATTGATATCTGCACTTATTCCGGTTGGTATTGTAATACAGAAAACTGGTACAGCAGAGTGGATAGGTGGTTTTATCTCATCAGTTGCCAGGTCCGCACCAACAGAGATACAGCCACAAGTTTTACTTGGTCTCATATATCTAATGACCATTATTTTAACAGAAATATCTTCAAATGCAGCAACAGCTATAATTATGACACCAATTGCGCTAGCTGTTACACAGCAAATGGGTTTTGAACCCAGAGCTTTTGTTTTTGCTGTAGCATTTGCTGCTTCAGCTTCATTCATTACACCAGTAGGATATCAGACCAATCTAATGGTCTATGGTCCCGGAGGTTATAAGTTCAGTGATTATATAAGAGTTGGTTTCCCACTAGCCTTGATATTTTGGTTAATGGCTATTTACATATTGCCAATTCTATGGCCTATTTGATTTTAGAGATGATAATTAGAAAAGCTATGGATGAAGATGCAAGTCAAATAGCAGAAGTAACCATGGAGTAGTGGTTCAAGCTCAAAGGCTGATGAAAGAATATTTTATTAAATATACAATTGAAATAATTGTAATTATTTTTAGTATTTCCGTTTCAATCTGGTTGAATGATATATCTATTGAAAATCAAAATGAGAGAGAAAGAATAAAGATTTTGTCCAGCCTTCAAATGGAAATCAATGAAATTAAATTTTACTGTAATGAAAAAAAGCAAACTTGGGAAAATGACACCCGTCTTCTCAATGAATTTTTAATCCATAGCAATGGAACCTTTAATATTGATAATATCCTAAAGATCACGACAAGCAAGAATCGAATTGAAACGTTTATGGTTTTGTATCGTGTGTTTGACCCGCCTCTGAATCGGTATCACGCAATTATCAATTCCGGGGATTTAAAATTCGTTAAATCTGAAAAAGTAAAAGAAACATTAAGCCGGCTCCATAACACATCTCTTTCCCATCTTGAGACTGCAGTAGAACATGAGAAACAATTAAAACAGAGTTTCGTCCCCTTCATTACGGAAAATCACCCGAGATTAATCCTAGCGAGAAATAATAATCAAATATCGGTTAATCAGTATTCAGATATCTTAAATGACGCTGTGAATAATGATGATAGGCTAAAAGCCAAATTTGTAATGCTGAAACGATATCTTGAATTCAAAACATCCATTTTAAAAGTGTATATGATTAATCTTGAAGACTTGGAATATGAGGTTAATCTAGCCTTAAATAATTAATTCAATCCACCCTGCGTTGCATCTGCATTTACATCACCAGCGGTTAGTTGGTTAACCATGGACATCACATCAAAGAAATCCTGTTCTTTAGCAATTTTACCATCTTTCATTGTCACCATGGTGGTTCCGGATAGATTTAATTTATTTCCTGAAGCGGGCATCCCGAAAAAATCACCGGTATGGGTACCCTTAAAATTCCAATGTTTTACGAGCCGGTTCCCTTGACCCACCACCTCCAGTATAGTGAATTCTCGATCTGAAAAACCGGTAATATAGTTCATATAATAATTTTTAGTTGCTTCAATTCCCACAATATCTCCTTGGGCAGTGACCACAACAACGTCCTCGTGAAATCGATCTGAATTAACCATTGTAGTATCGCCTTGAACAAATTTTGTCCACGTTTCTTCGTACATGATAGCATTTTGTTCAAGCTGTGCCTGCGCATCTTGTAGTTCTGAAAGTTGCTTGTCTTTTTCCGACGATCCGCAGCCTGTTAGGGTTGCAAAAACTATTGTAGTTAATATTCCGAAAAATATAGTTTTGAAATATCTCATGACTTTCCTCTTGGTATTGATTTTTACAACTTCCAATCTATTTTAATAGATGATGATGAAATTTACCACCTAAGAATTGCACCATTGAATCTTTTTTACATCTACACCACAATCTATTATTTTGTTAGATTTGGGCGACTTGATGAGAATAAAATGAGGAAACTTTATATATTCACTATCAATTACGTTTGCTTTCTTATCTAATTTCAAATTTAAAATAAAAGTCAGGAATGGAATTGGGGTTGAAAAAGACAAGTTTGTAACGGTTGAATGATTAATATGAATTTGAAGAAGAATATCAATTATAAATATTAAATTAGGATTATTATGAATTATGGATACCAAAAAACGGTCTCAGTCTCTTTTGATGATGTGGATGCAAAAATTCGATCTGCACTTGCAGATATTGGGTTTGGCGTTATCACAGAAATAAATATTAAAAAGACCTTCAAAGAAAAATTGAACCTAGACTATCCAAGGTTTAGGATATTGGGAGCTTGTAACCCAGAATTAGCCGAAAAAGCACTCAACCTTCAACCTGAGGTTGCAATGCTTATGCCATGCAATGTAGTGTTTTGGGAAAATAACGATGGATCTGTGACACTATCTGTTGTCGATGCAGAACAGCAATTAAGTGCAACTGACCATGATGATCTGATACAACTAGGAAAAGATGTCGATCTCATGCTTAAGGGCGCAATTGATTCAATATAGATATTATAGTTTTTAATTCTTTCTTTCTTCTCAAAAATATTTTTTTAACCTGTAAATTTGCTCAATGGAATCAAATTCTAGATCAAGATTAGCTTCCTTCCTAGAAAATCCACAAAAAGCATTATGGACATTAGCTATCCCTATTATGTTCGGGATGGGTATACATACTCTATATAATATTGTTGATATGTTATTTATTGGTCGTTTAGGAGGGGATGCTATTGCAGGGGTCGCATTTAATATGCCGATTTTCTTCTTAATGCTTGGTCTAACAATGGGTCTTGGTTCAGGGGTCACCGCTTCCATAGCCAGATTGATAGGTGAAAAAGATAAAAGGGGAGCAGATAATAGTGCAGAGCATGCAATTGCTATGGCAGCATCTATTTCTGGAGTTTTCACATTATTAGGTATTTATTTTGGTAAAGATATCTTATCAATGTTAGGGGCAGAAGGTGATATCCTTACCCTAGGTTGGGATTATCTTTCTATGATCGTTCTTGGGTTGCCCTTTATGGTTTTTTCAGGATTTTTTAGGTCTATTCTTGCTGGAGAAGGCGATATGAAATTTCCAATGATGGTAGCAGGACTTGGTACAATATTGAATATTATTCTTGACCCTATATTCATTTTTGATCTTGAAGATTATGGAAATTTTGGATTAGGAATGGGAGTGAAGGGTGCAGCTTTAGCAACTGTAGTATCGCAACTAAGCGTATTTCTAATATTTATTTATATGTTATTTGTTAAGGAGCATGCTTATATCACGTTTAATCTAAAAGATTTCTCTCCATCAAGATCGATTCTCTGGGATATCATTAAAGTAGGATTACCTGCCTCCTTATCAATGATCATTATGGCTGTAGGTCAAGGTGTGTTCAATAAGATATTAATTCATTATTCTTCCCAAACCGTAGCAGCATACCAAGTTGCAGGTAGATTAGATATGCTGATATTTCTCCCTATTTTTGCGATTGCTGGTGGTATGACTACACTTGTGGGCATGTTCTATGGTGCAAAAGAGATCAGTGCTCTTAACCAGATAATTCGCTATGGGATAAAAAGTTCATTTATTATCACTTTAATATCATCGGCATTTGTTTATCTATTTGCAGAGACATTCTCCTCTTGGTTCACAAATGATCAGGAGATCATAGATGTATCCGTTGGCTTTTTAAGGTTGTTAAGCCTTATATATCCGTTGGTTGCTATTGCAATAACCTCTGGCAGGGTCATGCAGGGTCTAGGTAAAGGGTTACCTGTCTTAATCATTACAGTAATAAGGGTATTAGGTATTAGTGCTCCTTTGTCACTTTATTTTAGTTTTATACTAGAAAAACCAGTAGAATGGAATTGGTATGCAATGATGATAGCTGCAGCTATTTCATTTACAATTGCGGTATATTGGGTACGTTTTGAATTGAATAAGATCAATAAGATACATGGAGAAACTATATGAGTCTATTATCTAAGGCAGAGATCCAAAAAGGTATAAGTGACCTGGATGGTTGGGAATATGTAGATGGTTCGATAAAGAAAACATTCTCATTTGATACATATATGGATAGTATATCATTTATCAATTTGCTAGCAAAAAAGGCAGAAATAGAAAACCACCACCCAGATATGTACGTGGGATGGTGTAAGATAAATATAACATTTACCTCACATGATCAGGGAGGGGTAACAGCTGCTTGTATAAATATGGCGAAACAGGCAGACAGTATTTTATAATATATTATATCTTACGTATAGATGTTATCAGCGTAGCACAAACAGCAGATTTGACAACATCTCCTACAAGAAATGGATAGAAGCCCATGAAAAGGGCATCATTGAATCCTAACTTGAAAGCAGCAAGATACATAGTACCAAAGATCAGGATCAGCGTAGTAGCAGCAAAACAAGATAAAAAACTATTTAGTGGTTTGGATGTCAGGCCATTTTCAGCTAAATATCCTATAAGAAAAGCAGCTATAACAAATCCCCACAAATAACCGGCTGTTGGCCCCACCAATACATGCGCACCTGCTTTCATTTGTGCAAAGACTGGAAGTCCCATAGCACCTTCTATAAGATAGCATAGAACAGATAGTGCACCTTTTTTTGAACCTAATAAAGCCCCAACCAATACAACACCAATAGTTTGCCCTGTGATCGGCACTGGACTAAATGGTATCGGTATCGAGACCTGTGCTAGAATACCGATCAATAAAGACCCTATAAGGATAGTGAAAATATTAGCGGTTTTATCATCAATTGATAGAATACCTGTATCATCAAATAAAATTGTTTTTGTTTTCATGTTATAAAATTATTCAATTTTTAATTAATTGGCTTATGAAAGATTTTTTTTATTACATAATTATAAAGCCACTCGGGAATGACCTTAGCGATAAAAATTAATATCTTATAATGCCATGGATATACATATGTATTCTTGCCTTTAGATATGATCTTAACAAATCTTTCAGCAGCCTTATCAGGTGACTTCATTGGTAGTTTTCTTGCAGGTCCTTTTACAATTGGAGTGTCAACAAACCCAGGACAAATAGATATGGTTTTAATATTATGTCTTTGTAGAGTTGGCCTCCATGAATCGAAGATCATCCGTATTGCTATCTTAGAGCTAGTATATCCACCATGAAATGGTAATGGAACATAGCTAGCAACAGAACTTATACAGACCAAGGATCCGCTTTTTTGTTCTTTCATATATGGAATAAAAGGCATTAGTGTATTGGTAACACCAAGTATATTGGTTTTTAATACATTGTTTATATCTTTACTAGAACCTGAATATATATTATCATTACCTCCAATACCTGCATTTGCTATGACACAATCAATGCCATCCGCATCTTCAATGAATTGCTTTGCGATCATTTCACATTTATTTCTATCCTGTACATCCAGTTGATAAACGAATGGAGTAGCTCCTAGTTCTTTGCATGCATTTGAAACTTCATTAAGCATTTCGATCCTTCTTGCTGAAAGCCCTAAGGTACATTTCCTTTTTGCATATGCCAGTGCAAGTGATTTTCCTATACCTGATGACGCACCTGTTATAAAGACCTTATTCATAAGCTAAATTGGTGGTTCTCTCTTGCAATATTAAATCGTTTAGATCTTATATGGTTTTCCGCTGCACTATTTTTTTTGATAGCAGGGTTGGAATGATTTAAATGAATAAAGTGAACCTTATTTCTATGCGGTGTACTTAGGTTAAATAGAGTTTCCATGCTTTCTATGATAAATGGATGTGGTATCTCATCCATATTTCGATGTGGTAGTTCATCTTGTGAAAAGAATGTACCATCAATTAAAGCAAAATCAATATTCATCACTAATTTATAAATATTTTGTTCCCATTTTTCCCATTTATCAATATCTGGTATATAGATAAGAGATTGCTCTGGCCCCATTATCCTAAAGCCTACTGTCTCAGAATATTCATCACGGTGTGGCACCAAGAAAGGTTCAATGAATAATTGTTCACCTATTTTTAATTCTTTGCCCTCTTTAAGAGATTGAATTTTTATATTTTCAAGCTCTACAAGTTGATTCCATGGCCCATTATTTTCTAAAAAGGATCTCATTCGTGGCATAGCATATATAGGAATATCTTTGGCGCCCATTACTTCTCGACCAAGTTGTAGTAAACCAACATAATGACCCATGTGAGCGTGAGTCAAGAAGATTCCAGCTAGCTCAGTTTTGTGATCAAGAGTAAGTGTGCGTAATTGCTCTGGAAGATCCGGTGTGGCGTCGATCAGCCAACTTTGTTTTGTTCTTGGGTCTACGACCCCAATGCATGAAACTTTCTCTCCTTCATTGGTTTCCCATAGTCCTTTACAGCAGGTTTTATCACAGCCTGCATGAGGTAAGCCTCCATCTTGGGCAATGCCAAGAACCACAACGTAAGGTCTATTACTAGAAAATAAGATTCCTATTAGTGACGCTATTATCAACAGATTTTTCATTGATCTTATAATTTGATTTGAATATTCTTTTTATGCATCCAATAAAGAATACACCAGAATCCCAATACATGTGATAATGCAAAAAGTAGTGATCCGTTAAGATCTCCAGCCATTGGCACAAAAACGGTTTTATAAAGATAATGATAGGCATTTACCATATTACCATCGAGTTCACGATCAATATTTAAGATCGTTTTTACCCATAAACCCGAAATAATAAAAAGAAAGATCGAGTTGGTGCCAAATACTTCAAAGAACCAGAATGGCTTTTTCCAATGCTTGATATCAATAAGGTATGTGAGGAATGATAAAATAATTGCTGCTATTCCACCAGTAAATAAAACATATGAGCTGGTCCATATGGCTTTGTTGATCGGGAAAATAAAGCCCCAGATGTAACCTAAAATAGTGATTGCGATACCAAAGATGGCCATTCTTTTTGAGCAGTCGGTATAATTTTTTGTAGTATGTAGCATTCCACCCATAAGATAACCAATGATCACGGTGCCAACTGAAGGGATGGTACTTAAAAGACCCTCAGGATCAAAATATACCCCAAATCCGCTGTAGAGATGTTTTTCCCCTAGAATGAGGATATCAAGTTTGCGTACTAGATTTGCTTCTAAGCTATAAGGGTCCGATGATACACCTATCCATAGAAGACCCCAGTAAAATAATAAGATTCCAACGAGGATCTGTGTCATTTGTTTAAAATCAAATCTTATGATCAATAAGGCACTTATTCCGTATGCTAGTGCAATACGTTGTAGTACTCCAAAGACCCTGAAAGTAGACCAGTCCCAGTCTTGCCTGATGAAGGGGTAGGCATTGAGTATTATACCTGCCATGAAGATTGAAAAAGTTCTCCAGAAAATATGTTTATAGAAATCTTTTGAAGGGAAATAATGCCATTTTACAAATGCAAATCTCATAGAAGCGCCTACGAGAAAAAGAAAAAAAGGAAATACAAGATCAGTAGGTGTGCATCCATGCCATTTTGCATGGAGTAATGGCCCATATACGTGGCCCCAGCTTCCAGGATTATTAACGATGATCATAAATGCGATCGTCATTCCTCTAAAGATATCGATAGAATAGATGCGTCTTGGTTCAGACATGTTCAATTTAATTTTGATATGCTTCTATTCCAGATCAAATAAGATCCTATAAAAGCACAACCGATCAATAATACTGCATTGCTAAAATTATTGAATATCAGATTACCAATCCCAAATGTAAAACCATATATCATCATGATTCCTGCTATCCATTGAACTATTATTCCTTTGCTTACTGGCTGAACAGTATGTTCAAAATCTTTTGTTATAGGTGCCCACCATCCACCAGGTTGAACACGTTCATAGAATATCTTTAATTGATCAGAAGGCTCGGGTCTTGTCATGAATGTTACACTTACCCAAGCAATAATAGCACAAGGGACTATGATCATTAGTTTATGATGAACCTGGAGCGTGATACCAAATAGAACTGGAGCTGCTCCAAATAGTGAGTATGTTTCTCCTGCTGAAATTGTTTGGCTCCATGCAATGAGTTCTAGAGTGATCGTTATGATGATAGATGTAGCTAATGCGGTGATCTCACTCCAAGCATTTATTCTCCACCAGAACCAACGCAGAATTAAGACCAACCCAATTCCAGCTCCCATAGAAAAAATAAACTCCCATGCTTTTGAGATACTTTGCATTTTTAATGCTGTGAATGCTGCGAGGATCATTAGCACTACGGTAATTATCTTTCCAATGAATACATAATGTTTTTCTGATTCATTTGGTTTGAAGAATCTTTTATAGACATCATTTATTAAATAGGAGGCACCCCAGTTCAAGTGCGTGTCAATGGTTGACATGAACGCTGCTAAAAATGAAACGATAAGTATTCCTTTCAAACCAGGGCCTAAAAGAGAATTCATAACCAAAGGGTATCCTGCTTTTACTCCAAGTTCACTATAAGAGGCAGGGATCATTGGGAACATGACAATAGAAACAACAGCAACAATGATCCAAGGCCAAACCCTTAATGCATAATGCGCAAGGTTGAACCATAGTGTCGCTAATAGTGCGTGCCTTTCATTTTTTGCTGAAGACATTCTTTGTATTATATAACCACCACCATCTGTACCGTGGTGGCTCCACCACATGACTGTAATAAAAATAAGGAACTTTGAAAAAGGAGATTCCCAAAATGTGGATGTGTTGTAAGCAGCATCAGGCACAGGAGGTATGAATTTCAAAGTATTTTCGTTTACTGCATCAGAGCCCATAAGTTGGGAAAGTTTTAATAATAAATTGTCCATACCGCCAACATGATCCAGTGCTATGATCGCAAGAGCAATGGAACCAAACATAGCAATACAGAATTGGACAAGATCTGTGACCACTACACCCCAAAATCCAGATAGAATAGCATATACAAGTGCAATGAACACACACAGCCAAACGGCAGTCCATTTGTCCATATTAAGCATCACAGATACCACTGATGCCATGGCATTTATCACCCAGCCCATTACAATAAAATTATACAGGATAGAAAAATATCCTGCCTTAAATGCGCGCAAGAATGCAGCAGGCTTTCCACTATATCGGATCTCTAAGAGTTCATTATCGGTCAGCACCTCTGCTCGACGCCATAGCCTGGAGAAAAGAAAAACACCAAGTAATGAACCCATAAGTAGGTTCCACCAGAACCAATTCTGCCAAATGCCAGGGCCTCGTACGAACTCAGTGATGGCGAGAGGTGTGTCCGCAGCAAATGTTGTTGCTACCATAGATGTACCTACGACCCACCAAGGAAGTGAGCGCCCGGATAAAAAATATTCTTCTGTATTGGACGCTGCTCTTTTTGAAAAATAGATGCCAACGCTTAATGAGAATCCTATATAAGCTACTATGATCGACCAATCGATCCAATGAAGTGATACTGATTCAGTCATAAAGTTTTTCTAATGTTGAGGACAAAAAATAATGTGAGAGTATGTCATCTGATGATATACCTGATAATGCCATTCCTAATGCACCGATCTGGCATAGGCCCACACCATGTCCCCATCCTGCTCCACTTAAGGTTACTTTATCTAAAGTTCTATTGATGCCAGAATTTGCATTAATGGTAAAAGCAGAACTATATAAAAATTCAGGATGAAGAACTCTGCGTATCTCATATTCACTTTCTAAAACAATATGATGGTCTTCTCCCTTTGATTGGCCAGATATCTTAAGTTTGATTATTCTTCCAGAAACACCCCGTTGAATAGGATCTATTGATGATATGTTTTCAAAGGATTGGCCTGTTTTTTCATTGACCATTTTTAGCAACTCATTTTGATAGTAAGTGAATTCCCATCGAAAATAATTTCCTTTTTCATCAACACTGCCGAGGTACTTTTTTAATTGCTCATTATTTACATAATGCTCGCTGCAATAGCACCCATGATCATTTTTTAACCATTCTTTAAAATGAATTGGATCTGAAAGGTCTGGTAGCCCTTTTTGTTCACTGTCAAAAACTCCCCGAAGATAGGGTTTGGGCTCCATGTCCCATACATTTTCATTATGCTCTGAAACTCCTCCACAACTTTTTGAGTAACGAGTGTCACATACCATGTCATTAAAAATTAAAAATTTACCGCGAGTATTATTGGTTGCTGATCTTGCTTGCGTGGATAGATTCCCTACTCCTTGATATCTCTGGCAGCAATCATCGTTACAAGCATCTAAACCAAGGTCTAAATGTTTTTGTTCTGCAGCTGCCACAAGCCAAGATCGAGCAGCTATTGTTTGCGCTTCAAGAAGAGCCTGTGGGCAATTACCACTCATTTCTGATGTAGCTACGCACATTAAATATGATTCTAGTTTTAATTGATTAATAATAAATAGGGAGCCATCAGAATTAGAGATCTTAAGGGAGCCAATAACCTGAATACTAATATTTTTTTCCCAATGAAAACCTCGTCCTGCTGGAACGGGATCTAGAGTGTAGCTTGGGTCATCAGCATATCCCATGAGTTCAATGCTTTTGGTTTTATTGCCATTTACCAATAAATGGTCATTCTCCGCTTCAATGATATATGTTTTTTGCTCTATATCATTAGAAATGGTGATTGAATTTTGTTTGTCGATCGGTAAGATCAGACCAACCGAAATAAGAGGTTCACTTTTTGGTTTTTTCCCTTTTACAAGCATGCTTTTGACCAAGCCGCACCTAAGGCTGCAGTACGCCTATCTTCAGAAAATTCTATTGGTATCGTTGTACAACCTTTGAATGTTTTACCTAATTCATGGTCATGATTTTTTAAATATGATCCAAGTCTCTGCCCAATAACTATCTTTTGAATACCAGTATTATTCTGTTCAAAAAATTGAACTCTGTTATCGATGAGAACACTAAATGCCTCCATAGCCTTTTTGACAACATGAATAAAATCTTTTTGTTGAGATAATTCTAGTATAGTAGAAATGTTATTACCCGATGATATATTATACCGTTCTATCATTCCAGCTGGTGAAAGACAGGACTCGACCGTTTCACCAGTTTGTGTGAGCAACTCCCATGAACGTTTTACATCATGCACAACATTGAAATCAATGATTTCTCCATTGATCACAATACCATCCGCTATACCTGTACCACCTCCAATGTATATACAATTTTCAGCATCTTGCAATTTGCCTATGGTGGAGTGACATTCGCCTATAACGCAACAATCGGAATCATTATAGATAGCGTCAATTTCTTTTATCCTTTTTTTAAAATCTGGTATTCTGGGCCCATTTGCCATAACGACGATACCATCCTTATTTTTTATGCCAGGGAAACACAATCCGATGCTATGACCATTTAATTCAGATATCGCTTTAGTAACGGTTTCAATTACAATGTTTCCTTGTTTGATCTCAGTATCTGTAAGACAAATATGACCCTCTGAATACTCAATTCTTTGATCACCAATTGGCTTTGGAATGAAATCATGCTTCCATTTTGCATGGTCTGAGTAAAGATATTCTTTTTGAAAATTACCAGGCCTGATCTTTTTAGACCTGTTATCAAATGTGGCAGATTGTACCATGATCTTTGTTGCGCCGCAGTCAATGCCTGCAAAAAAAAGATCATCGCTCATATATTATATCTTTCTTTGATAGCATTGATTCTATCAATGGACTCCATGATCCTTTTTTCCGTTATTTTTCCAGATTTAACTAGGTCACAAATAACATCTATTGATCTTGGAATATAATCAGGGTCATATATCAAATTATTACCAAGACAGAAAAGATCTATTCCGGCATTAAGCATCAACTCAAACGTATCATGTAGATCATAATGGTCTGAAATTGCTCTCATACTGGGGTCGTCACATATAACTGGACCTGTAAATCCAAGATCATTTCTAAGCATATCATTGATTATTCTTTTTGAAAGAGATGATGGGTATTTCGGATCAAGTTTTGTATCAAAAGCATGGGAGACCATTACCATGTCAAGGTCACCAGATTGTATCATTTCATCAAAAGGGATCAGATCCTTTACAGACCAAGTATCTGAAATATCTGTGAAGCCTTCATGCGTGTCTCCAGAAGCGGAACCCAGTCCAGGAAAATGTTTGCCACAGGTTATGATCTGTGAAGTTTTATGCTGTTCAATAAATATTCTTGAGTGTTCAATAACATTTTGTGGGTCTGTTGATAAGGCACGTTCAGAATCACTGATCACGGTACCCGGACCGTGATCAAGGTCCAATACTGGTGCGAAATTTAAATTGATACCCATGTCTGATAGGGTAGAGGCCATTGTTTTTGCAAATTGTTCCGTCATCAATGGATTATTAAGAACACCAATGTGTTGCCAAGATGGTGTCGCTTCAAATCCGTAAACTGATTTAAGACGATGGACCTGTCCGCCTTCTTGATCGACCGATATCAAGAGCGGTTGTTCTGAATGATCTTGAAGCTGGCTTATTAGTTCTTTGACCTGAGCGGGAGATTCTATATTTCGTGTTCCATTTCCACCTATTTCAAGGTCTTCATCATATAAAATGACACCGCCAATATTAAGGTCGGTTATATATTTGGAAATTTCAGAGTCTTCCTCAAGAGTTTTTCCTCTGAAACCGGCAATAATAATTTGCCCAACTAGCTGTTCAATTGTATTTGACATTACTAAAAACTAATTTGAAAAAATCTTATCTCTAATAAAAAGTGCATCCATTATGAATTAAAAATTAAAAGATCTGTAATATTCATATTAGTAATTTGTTATGATTAGCTCAATTAGAAAGCGCCCAACCTATATCCTTTACAGCATACTATTAGCACTAGTAACCAGTTGCGCAACCCTACCTAATGGTTCGAAGAATTGGGCCGAGAATACCTTGAAAAAATTATCGTTGCGTGAAAAGATAGGGCAAATGCTCATATATCGGATGAGTATGCGTTTAAAAGATATTCCATCATCTAAATGGAAAGAAATAGTAGATCTAATAGACTCTGATGGTTTAGGCGGTGTACATCTTTGGTATGGCGAAGCAAGTAGTTCATTGACCATAATGAATGAAATGCAGGATAGATCGAGTATCCCTATTCTTTTTGATGCTGATATTGAATATGGTCTGCATCAGCGATTTCCAAAGGGGACCGACCTATTACCTTTAATGGCAATTGCAGCAACAAACGATCCCAATAATGCATACGATATAGGTAAAGTAATTGCAAAAGAATCAAGAGCAGTGGGTATTCATTGGAATTTTTCTCCAGTTGTAGATGTGAATAATAACCCTGCAAATCCAATTATTAATGTGCGATCATTTAGTGAGGATCCTGACATGGTCATTGACTATGGAATACAGTTTATGAAGGGTCTACAAGATCATGGAATGCTCGCTACTGCAAAGCATTTTCCCGGTCATGGCGATACAGAAACAGATTCACACTCTTCACTTGCAATGATATCTAGTGATTCACTAAGGCTGTGGACTCTGGAGATTCCGCCTTTCCAGTCAATGATCAATAGTGGGGTTGATGCTGTAATGGTTGGACATATTCATGCACCTGATTATCAACCTGAATCTGATATACCCGCCTCAATGGACCCATTTTGGGTAAATGATATTTTAAGAAATAGGCTGAATTTCAATGGAGCTATTGTAACCGATGGGATGGGTATGGGTGGCATTACAAAGAACTACTCAGATGCATTTGCTCTAGTAGAAGCTGTAAATGCAGGATGCGATATCATTATCCAGAATTATGATATAAGAGGCTCTATTAATACTATAGAAAAAGCGGTTATGGATGGTAGGATCTCGGAGAGTAGGATCAATGAATCCGCATTAAAGATGCTAAAAATGAAAGAAAAAGCAGGCCTTCACTTAAAACACAATGTTTCCTTGGAAAATATCCAAAATAACCTTGGACATAAAGAGCATAGGGCTACCGCAAAAAGAATAGCCTCGGAAGCTATTACATGTGTAAAGCTTGATGAGGCCATGCTACCACTAACACAATACCAAGATCAAAATTTATTTGTTATTGATATATATGACTCAGAACACAATCATTCGATCTCCAGCATAACCAAGGGACTTATGTCATCTGGATTAAGGGTAAGGCCGTATCAGGTCGATGGATCTGATTCAGAAAATATGCTAAGTGTAATACTAAATGAGATTCCTGAAAACTCCATCGTAATTCTAAATACATTTGTAAACTATAAGGCAAGAAAAGATAGGATATCACTTCCACCTAATGAACTGAATTTTATTAAGAATTTGCTGAAGAAGACAAATAAAGTGGTCCTAGGTAGTTTAGGGAATCCATATATCATTCAGGACCTACCTGATGTACCAGTTTATATTTGTGCTTACAAGAATAATTCCTTGATGAAGCAGGCTTATTTAGATGCTTTACTGGGAAAAACAAAGATAGATGGAAAGCTCCCAGTTAATATTCCTGAGGTAGCGAATATTGGTCATGGAATAACTATTGAAATGATAGAGAAAAAGAACAAAAAATTACAATCAAAACCTGGAAAAGAAATAAAGCAGGTGATCCCCTATGAGGTAAATGCAAACACAGAAAACTTGTCCTTTCTGCTGAATGAAGCAATTCAAAATAAAGCTTGGCCTGGATGTGTTTTACTTGGATCTAAGGATGGAAAGATATTTATACATGAAGCTTCAGGTTTCCACACTTATGATAAAAAAAGAGAAGTAAGGGAAAGTGATATTTTTGATCTTGCTTCCATTACAAAGGTTATTTCAACCACATCAGCTATCATGAAGCTTTATGATAATAAACTATTAGACCTAGACGATCCCGTAATTAATTATCTACCAGAGTTCAAGGGTAAGCAAAAGAAATACTTTGACCATAAGTCTAGCATTACAATAAAGGATCTACTAACGCACACATCAGGCTTGCCTCCTTTCCGACAGTATTTTCTTATGAAAGGATCCGTAGATGCAAGATTGGATAGCATATATAACACAGAGCCAGTTTTCAATCTGCATGAGACCATGGTCTATTCTGATGTGGGAATTATTATACTTGGAAAGATCGTTGAAACAATTAGCAAAGTAAAACTTGATGTATTTGTCCAATCAAATATTTTTGATCCGTTGGGGATGAATAATACTTTCTATAATCCACCAAAAGAAAAGCTACATCGTATTGTTCCTACCGAAATTGATCCAAAGGGTAAATTGATCAAAGGATATGTCCATGACGAAAATGCCTATAGTATAAGTGGGGTTGCTGGGCATGCGGGACTATTTTCAAAAACTAAAGATCTAGCAATTTTTTCTCAAATGATGTTGAATAAGGGTCTTTACGGTTGGAAAAGGATCTTTAGATCTGAGACCGTGGATCTTTTTACCCAAAGATCTAATATTATTCAAGGTGATTCAAGATGCCTCGGCTGGGACAGCCCATCGGGTAAGGCTTCAGGAGGCGTTTACCTAAGCAATGCAAGTTATGGTCATACTGGTTTCACAGGTACCAGTCTTTGGATAGATCCAGAAAATGATATGATCGTGATTCTTTTAACAAATGCGGTACACCCCGATAGGGAATCAAAGACCCCAAATTATTTTGATTGGCGTCAGAAGATCCATTCAGCGGTATATGAGTCTATAGGTTTAACTGAAAAAAATCCAGATCTACAATGGCGGAAAGAGTGGTAGCTACATGATAATAAATTATTGCAATCAATTTTGATAAAATCATATACTCATTCAATGCAATTGATCAGATTCATAACAATTCTATATATTTTTCAGGCATTATTAATGGGCGGTGTCACAGGAAAAGTATCGGGCAGAGTCATAGATTCAAATACAAATGAAGCACTTATTGGTGCAAATGTAATGTTGGTTGGGACTTCTTTAGGAGCAGCCACTGACGAAGATGGTTACTATCATATTTTAAATGTACCACCTGGGTTTTACGACCTTAGGTCAAATATGATAGGGTATGCAGAAAAAACTATAACAGGAGTAAGAGTTGAGATCGACCTGACAGCTGTAATAGACCTGGACCTTTCTATTGAGGCAATTGAAGGAGAAATGATCACGGTTGCAGCGAATCAGAAACTTGTAAAAGTTGATGTGGCTTCTAGCCAAAAATCGATTTCATCTGAAAAAATATCAGAAATGCCCGTTAGTAGTGTTACTGAAGTAGTTGGACTTTCCGCTGGTGTATCAGGTCTCTCGGTACGTGGTGGAAGTTATAATGAAACACAATTCATGGTGGATGGCTTAGTTCTTAATGATGAGCGAACTAGCGAACCGACCACAGGTATACCATTGAGTTCTATCCAAGATATATCATTGCAAACAGGTGGATTCGGAGCCGAGTACCGAAATGCTCGATCAGGCGTTATAAATGTTGTTACCAAAGAAGGTAATAAGGATAGTTATTCCGGATCTATAAGCTTTCGACAGTCACCATCTGGGCAAAAACATTTTGGTATGTCTCCGTATGATGCAGAATCATTCTGGTTCAAACCATACTTAGATGATGAGGTTTGTTGGACAGGTACTAATAATGGCAATTGGGACGAATATCAACAAAGACAATATCCTTCTTTTGATGGTTGGAATAGTATATCAGAGCAAACACTTGCGGATGATGATCCAAGTAATGATCTTACCCCAACAGGTGCGCAAAGGGTTTTCTCATGGGAGCATCGTTTAAATGGTGCAATACAATTACCAGATATAAATATTGATGCTGGTTTTGGTGGCCCTGTTCCTTTTATATCTGATAGGTTCGGCAACCTCAGGTTTTATTTGTCCACAAGGCAAGAACAGGATATGTATCTGTATGAAGTAAGTAGCCCGGGACTTTATAGGACATCCTATCTATTTAAGCTTACATCTGACCTTACTGAAAGATCTAAACTGGTCTATTCTTTTTACAATGGCAATATGGAAGGGACAACTCTTTCTCGCGGGGGTGGAACATCGATCATGAATGATGTATGGGATCTAGCAAGTCAGGTTAATAGTTCAGGTTTCACAATGCCGTGGCGTCTGTATACGAATGAATACTGGGCTCCAACTCAGGTCAAGAACACAACACACGGTTTAAAATATACTCAGTTCTTAAGTAATGATTCTTTTTATGACCTGATTATGAAGATTGATTCTAAAGATTATATAACGGGCCACGGAGCAAGAAGAGATACAACTACGACCTATACTATCTTCGGTTCAGGTGCAAATGAATGGGTGGCGGATGAAGCCCCCATCGGTTTTTTTGGCGGACCTCTGTTCAGTGTAGAAGGCAGGCTTGCCTTTGGAGGCGCGATCAGTACATCTAGGGATTCTAGTAAGGTCAGGACCTTTACATTAAAAGGAAATTATACAAAACAGCTTAATAATCATCATCAGCTTAAAGCAGGTGGTGAGTTTGTATTATCAAACCTTGATCTAAAATATGGCTCTCAAAATGAGTTTTTACCAGGAGGCAATTATTGGTCTTTAATGGATGTGGATCCCTATCGCCTTTCGTTCTTTGCACAAGATAAACTAGAGTATAAAGGTTTTGTAGCTATTGCAGGATTAAATCTGGATTATATAGATCCAAATGGTGACTGGTATGTTGTTGATCAGTATAATGATGATTTCTTTTCTTCAAACTATACTGCTGCTTCAGAAGGTACTTTTGAGAAAATAAAATTAGATCCACAGATAGAACTATCACCAAGGCTAGCCCTTTCGCATCCAATTACAGAGACATCTAAGCTATATTTTAATTATGGTCATTATCTTCAGATGCCTATTGCACAGGATCTTTATAGAGTCCGAAGGGGATTCA
>CAJVZI010000008.1 GCA_913020665.1 uncultured bacterium
ACATTACACCATCCATAGCTGCGCCTGTTCCTCCTTGTGTCCCTGCGATCGGCACTGCCGTAGAATCATTTGCAACTCTAAAGACCTGGTGGAGATCACTACTGGTTACAAATAGGCTCCCATTACTACTCAAAGCAATATCTGATGGTGAGTCTAATATTCCAGGCTTTAGCAGCATAGCCTTCTGCCCTTTAAGGTCAAACTTATGGATTGATCCATCTCCCTCAAATAGAACCACAACCTCACCCTGAGGATTGACACAAATACTTGTAGGCGCTGTCGGCTCTCCTTGGAGAACGATACCATCCTTATCTCTTGATGCTGAAAAAACAGTATTGAATTCACCCTCATATATCTTATATATGGAATGAGCGTATTTATCTGTAACATATAGCTCACCCAAATATCCAGAGGCAATACCCCCTGGAAATATCATGGCATCTTTAAAAGACTCATTTTCTATAGCATTCAGAGGATGCAGGTCTTGACCAAGTCTAAATACTTTCTGCCTATTCCCAGCAGCTACGACCAATGACCCATCTGAGTCTATGCCTACCGACTCAGGGTAGCGCAGGGTGCTATCTGCATAAGGACTAAGTACTATTGGCTCTGCGATCCAACGGCTTGAAGGTTCACCTGCATAGATATCATTTAAAGTAAAGTAATGGAATTCTAATTCAGAATAATCATTTATACCCCATGCTAATACTTGACCTGCCTGCTCGAGATAGGCATTCTCTGCCGCACAATCATAGCCCTGACAATTAAAATTGTATCTTAAGGTCGTATCTACCACTTCCGTAAAAAAAAGAGTATCGATCGCTGTAACCGTCTCATAGCGACGGTAGACAAGATGAATTTCCATTCCCCCAGTAGTGTCACCTACTATGTCTTTAACAATGGTATCAATAGGCGCTTCCTGAAAACCTGATCGGTCATCATTAACAGATAAAGTATCTCTGTAGACCAATAAGACCGTATCTGGTTCCAGCCTTGTGCGCTGATATAGTTTGTTGACCTGAACCTCATTGGGGATCTTTCTATTAGGATCTAGAATATTTTTTATACCTCGGTCTTGCAAAAAATCAAAAATAAAAGAATTAATAATTTCCACTTCCATGGGATTGAGTCTTTGCTTATTCAACGGCTGTATTGTTAAATAATCTGCATTTATAACGGTCTCAGTTAGTGGTTCTCTGTATTCTTCGACAGGTTCATCTACAACAGTAAAGGTTGATATATTTTCTTGATCTTCCTGAACAGCATCTGAAAAAGCAGTGACATATGATTCATCGATAGGAGCTTCTACTGTAATAATTAACGAATCACTATCAGTACTTCCAACATGGTTCTGTACCCTAAGAGAAACAGAAAATTGTGTATCTTTTGTCACATTAGGAATATCCAGTTCAATATACTTATTGCGAGTGATGATCCTTTTTATGCTTGTTTTACTATCTGCACTAAAGTCGCCGGTCTCTGCAGGTGTATAGGGGATCAAAGCATCTGATTCATCATAGTCGTAGTCTTCCTTGAATATCAAATTAGGTGCGAAGGTCCATTCGTATGAAAGGGAGCCATTCTGTGGTTTTGAGCGCGATGCATCAAGAATGACCGTTGTCAGAGGCGAGGCATTAATATCTCCACCTAGGTCGGCTTTAACTGCGCGGGATTTGATCCTAGGAACATTAGCTTCATCATAGAGCAATTCCTGCCCATTAATATCGGCTAAGCCAAAAAGAATTATTAATATCCAATAATATATTTTTCTTAATACCATTTTCAGACCAGAATAGGGTTATTATCCAGAAAAAATATATTCAAGTGTGAACCGAATATCAATCTGTATTATTTACAATAATATTATATACAAAATAGATCCATTTTAATATTAATCGATTGAAATGGACCAAGAGACCAGATTCTTCGTTTAGAAATTTGCTCTATAATTCAGGCCAAACCAGAACTTGGATTCTGGCATCCAGTTACCCGTGAGGTTGCTATTTTTAGATAGGCTTGTAAACGATAATCCAATATCATCAGATATGTTCAGTTTTAAGATGGTGATCATATTTAGTTCTGATATATATTGAAATGATAATTCATAGAAAGGGACACTGGATAGGGATATGAAGTCAAATAATGCTACTTTCTCAATGAGATTTGGTTTTTCACCTATATTTCCTAATAGGTCAAAACGAATATAAAAAGAATTCAATCTTGTAAAAGAATTACCCTCATCATTTAGGTCTGTATTTTGATAAAAGGTTCTTTCATACATGTCTTGACCAGAGCTTATCGCTTGCTTCCTATTATCTTTCAGCCTGTGTGCTACTTTCATATAGTGAAAGCCTGGGGAGGCCGTCAGTCTACCAATAAAAGGGAGTTTTAAGGGAACCTGTACAGTTGTGGCAGCCAAAGCATAACTATCAAGTATATTTAAATTCTCAGTGGAATCTTGGATATTACCTAGATCACTACCAAGCCCATCTAAGGAAGTTAATTTTGCCCCTGTGCTAGATGGATAAAATGTAAATCCAAAGAGACCATGGAAGTTGGTTCTTGTACTAAAAAGATTATCTATGTTACCTCTAGCATAAAGTCCTAAATAGTCTGCTGAGGGGACATCAACACTTCCATAGTCAGAGGTGGTAAGATCAAATGCAAATGGAACTCTAAAACCAAACTCTGAGCGTTGTGTCGCTATACCAAATTCACTTGACCCCGCTACTAGTCCTGGCAGTCCGATCAGAGGATTACCAACTCTCATATTAGTAGCATACTGGAGTAAGTTAGAACGAATAGATAACGACGATAATGATATCCTAAAATTATTAGTATGCCATACAGAGAACTGAGAACCATAGCCAGCCATCAACCTTTCTCTCTCATCCTTGTGAAAAACCGTCTCTGAATCACTAGTTAAATATTGGTTCCTATCGATCAAAACCTCTTGTATATCTTGGCTAAAGACCCAATCTACCTTTTCTCTATCGATGACAGTATAGCTGAGTCCGTTACCATACCAGATCTCATGAATTTCATTGCCACTTCCTTTTTGTTGAACAATGATCACTTGATCGGTCTGTCCCATTTCTACGATAGCTGTCCCATCTTCCTCCTCAATACCAGTCTCTCTAGTATTATCATCAGCATAATTCATTTTGATATAAGCCTCTATCGCTTCTTCCATCAGAATGTGATAAGGTTGATGATCTACGGTCCATGCAACAAATTTCCGTTTGTCCATCGGCTTTATTTCTTTCTCTACTGCATCCATTAAAGTGACAGTAATGGTGCCTGAAACAGACAATTTTTTATCTTTACTGTCAATTGCTTTATAATTCACTTTATAAATATTGTTCTTATCATTATCTAAAGGATTTTCAAAATCAGGAAGCTTTAAGAAAGCAAGATCCCCTCTAGAGGTTATCTTAAATGCACGTCCATCTTCGCCTTTTTCAAGCTTGTATTTAATATTATCCTGTCCTGAATCAAGATCTTGTGCCTTTATCCTTGTAACGATCTTCCCAGCATCCTCAGCATGCTTTACTTTCATATTGGCTTTACTCACCAGTACCGGGGCCTCATTAACATCATCGATACTTATTTCTAGGGTTCCCACCATGGATTCCTTTTCAGAATCAGAGACCTGTATGGAAACAGAGTAAGAATTTTTTTCCTCAAAATCAAAAGGTCGTTTTGAAAGAAGATTCGATCCATCAAGGCTAAAATCAGGCTTATTATCTCTAGATAAACTGAATTGATAGGAATCTTTTTCATCTGGATCATCCACACCTAGTTTCCCAATGATAGTACCTGCGGGAATATTCTCATCGATGCGATTATTATCAATTGTGATACCTGTAGGGGGGTCATTCATGGGGTTGACATTTACCTTGACCTGGGCGCTACCACTGGCAGTACCTATATCAGCTTTGTATTTGAAAGCATCTACACCATTCTTATCTGTATCTGGGGTATATATAATAGTATTTTTCTCGATCTTAACAGTTCCAAACTGTGGATCTTCAATGATCTCTAGGATAAGATTACTTTTATCTTTGATACCATCATTCTTTAAAACCTTGATAGTTACAGACCCATCTTCATCTACTTGAGCATTATCATTCTTTAATTCTAACCCACCATCTTGAGCATATATGAACGATCCTAAGAAGAGTATGGGTATTATTTTGGTAAAATAAATTTTCATATAACCTGCCATAAAAATTAAAAGTTCACAGTAAAATATGGAGAAATGATCATAGAACCACCACCAGAACCAGCTTCATCTGGACGGCTACCAGGGTACCATTTCCACTTGCTTTCCGGGTCATCTCTCTTGTCACTGAACTCAATAAAAGAATTATTTGGATAGAGCGTAAGATCTAGACCTATGTTGACCATTCTCCAGACATTATGCTCTAGTCCAAAGGAATAGGCTTTAAAACCACTTGGTGAAACATTGAATTGAAGATATGCTTTAGAGCGTTTGCTATCTGTTACTCCTTCTACTTTAGCATAAAGACCGATAGAGTTCGAACCTGTCACACGATCTGTAACCTCATGATCACTAATAACATCATTCCATCTGGCATGAACAAATTGCACAAAGGAAAGACCCGCTTTTAATCGCATAGATGCAAAAGGTTGACTGACCTTCAGTTCTTTGCCTCTACCTTTTCTAGCTTTTACAGTACCTGTAGCCGATCTTATCAATCGCTGGTCTTGTGATGAAAATTTATCAATGGATCTTGTGAGTGTCTTTTCACCATCCCATTTCAAGCGCTGTAAGAATTTCTGATCTTCCGGTGATAATTCTTTCTTTTTAAATACCATCGTAAAATTATCACTTTTGCGTAATAATGTGACCTTATCACGCTTGTTCTCTTTTAATACAGCTTTTACAGTGCTACCACTTGAGGTGGACCATTCTCTTCCTTTATCAGCCATCTTATGTGCTTTATCATCTCTATCTACCAATATAATTACAGAGCCCTCTTCATCTAAACTTTGAAATAACCCTGAAAATTCTTCATCTTCTATCTTCCATGTCCTGCTCTTTGATATCTCTTTTTCTGAACGTGCTTTTTCTTTTTTCTGGTCTTTTATCTTGGACCCATAGTTTGAATCTACTTTTCTATTGATCTGGAAAGTATTACTCCAATATAACAGTCCACTGCTAGCAGGTACGACCATATGCTTTCTACTAAAAACTTTTTTATGATCATATTCTTGGCCATCAACGTCCATGTAATTGACCTGCCCGCCAAGGGTATGGGTATCAAATTTGAATCCAAAACCCAGGTTGCCTTCGACTGGATGACCAATACCTTCTGCAACAGATTCAGTATTACCTGGAACGATCAAATAAGTACTTACTATATCATTTGATAGACCCAATATCAGATTCTCTGATAATTGACGTGAAAGACCTAGGTCTGGAAAACCCTGCTCTATTCTAAACGCGAGGCTGTTACTCTTTTGCCGGATGAAAACCTTCATTGCTGAGCTAACACTTATCTGAGAGTTCGACCACCAAAAAGCATCTCTTGCATCTTTAAAACTTCTTTCTTTAAAAATATTATCTACAGTGCTGAATTCTTCGAGTTCCGAGAGATCTCTTCGACTCACATCCTTCCACTTATATTTTCTAGAAATAATTGTATTGAGTTGGACAGGATCCATTTTTTCAATCTCTTTCATATCAAAAGATTGGTATTCACCCATTTGATAATTTTTTGCTTTTAGTTTTTTCAATTCCACATTATCTGAGGTGACATCCAGTTGGACAATGATAGAGTGGGATGCTTGAATGGAGTTTTGTTCCACTTTATCTACCTTTATCAAATGATCAATATAAGATTCAATAAAATCACTATTGATAGTGGGGTCTACTATTTCCCAGTAAATGGACTCCTGAGCACTGAGTAACGAACCGGTGATCAAGAGTATGATATTTAATTTAATTCTATTAATAATCATAATATTCGAACTCATTATCTGAAATGGTCTCAGCTTTATATTTATCAACCACTTTTATCCTTAGCTCAGTTGTTTCTCCAAACTGCGGCTCATCCATTTCAAAACTATATTTTGCTACTCTCCTGTTACCTATCCGCTTTTCTGGTTGCTCTTCTTCAAGCTTTCCATAAATGCCAGACAGAGGGACAACTGCTTTTTTTCCATTTTTATTTCCATAGGTGGTCACAGTCAATAGCATGTTGTTAGAACCTTTGCCCATCCTTTTAAACTCTAGCTTTGGAGGAGGAACTTTTTTAACCTTCACTTCATAGACCAGGTCTTTGACTGGATTCCCATCAACATATGTCTCAAACTTGACCTGTCCACGACTTTTTGGCTTAAGCTTTGCTTCAAAAGAATTGAAGGTCTTGGTATTGACAGCAGAGCCAGATATTTTGACAGATATTCTATCTCTGTCAACGTCTTTCACTCTACTATCAAACACATAAGTTTCACCAATATATATCTCTTTCTCCTCTGCTGGAGAGCTATACTGAGGGTCAACAACAACTATTTTTGCTGAGGTAATACTTGATTTTTTATCTCTTTTTCTAAAACCAACTATCTCTACCGTTCCACTACCAGTGCCTTTACCCTTAATGAACGCTCGGGGCAGACCAGACACTACTTCTTTTACAAGGTCTTTACCGCTTGAAAGTTCAACATTAAAGTCCGCATCAGAATTGACACCACCAACACTAAACGGAATTTCCCAATTTAGTCCCTTTAATACAGTATACTTTTCTTTATCAAAAAGAACAAAAAATTCAGCTTGTTGACCATCCATGTAAATAAGTGTAACTGGGGTATCGAATTGACGGCTTATGGAAAAACTTCCTTCTCTGGAAACCTCACTATCAATTATTTTTAATAACTTATCCGTTATTTTGTAATCCCCAAATGCAGTTGACCAGTTATCATAGGTCACTGTATCAATGTCTGGGATGAATTTGATACCTAGCTCAACATTAAATGGTTGATTCAAATACTGCTCTTCAACTGAATTAAGACTGACCTTTGCCATGTATCTATTCGCGCTACCTTGATCTGTAAAAGGCTCAACAGTAACCGAGTCTAACTCCCAACTGTATTCTTCATCAACGCTAACCTCCTCACCTTCGACTGCAATGATCGAGGTAGTAAAACTGGGTTCAAATTCTATTGTCCCGGGTTTATATTGTCCGTCAAGATCAAAGAATAATCGGTAATTGTCAGGATCTTCATAATTTGATTCGATATTACTTATTTCTACCAGAGTTTTCAGTTTATCATTTGCGACACTCTTTAGAATATCTTTCTGCCTCTGCATGTAGATACTAAGTTCCCCCTCGATTGCGAATAGACTTAATATTGCACCAAGATTTATGAGAAAATAAACTTCTACTTTTTTCATGTTCTACAGCCTAATCTTTGATGGCTTTGGTTAATATTTCGTTCACCTCTTTTTTGATCTCAGCTCTAACCTTTCCTTTTGATAGGTTTGAGAGCCCTTCACCCATTTCAGCAACCTTAATGACCGCCTTTGTTAGTTCCGAAAGTTCCTTACTGTCCATATTACCTACTCCACCGGATGACTGGACATCTCCACCACCATCTGGTCCAAGATTATATATACTTTGTGCGTATAGTAGTAGTAAGAAAAACTCAAGTATTAATGCCCCCATGGATAGATAGGTCATTAGACCAATATGATCTGGGTCTAGCGTTGCAATGACGGATCGAAATCCAACGATAATAAGTAGAAAAGCTGCTCCACCATATACCATGGCAGTTCTAGCATTCATATCTGATCTAATTTTCATTTTAATTTCCTTTATTAATTAAGAATTATCTTAAGAATTATTCAACTGTTAGAGAGTGAGTAAAAGATTGAGAGTAGCATCCATTATTATCTTCATGAATCGTATATAATAACTCGTATTGTCCGGCTTGGACCGAAGTAGGCATAGCAGTCACCTCACCATTTGATTGGTCGTATGATATCCAAAAAGGAGGATTATCAATTGTGAATCTAATGAGATCTTCATCTACATCTTCCCATTGGACTGTCCATGTAGATGTTTCATCTGATGGAATAGTAGCTGGCAATTGGCCACTGTTAAGAAATTGTGGTTCATGATTTTCCAGGACAACCATTGTGAGTTGGTAGGTGGTGTCCTGCGGAATGTTTTCCCTATTGTCAGTAATAGAGAAAGTGATCTGCTGAACTCCATCTTGTGCATCGTTATTTGTTGGGGTAGATACACATCTTAATACTAAGCTTGGTGTTTTAGTGATGTTACTATTAAGGTCTATGGTCAACCATCCAATATCCTCATTATGATCAACGGTAAGTAGATCAAATTCATTTCCACCATTAAAATCATATAAAATATTATCCGGGTCTCTTGCAACATAGGTTAATATTTCATCAGATATTTGGTAACATCCCACACGAAAGGAGTGAGTAGGTAAAAAAGATTGTAAATAGGGTCTTTGATTTGATCTCACCTCAAAATTCATATCAACAGGCACATCAAATTCACCATCAGAGATCGTGAGAAGAAATGAACCTGTCCCCACATCATTGTTCCCCCAATCGGGTGTGCCTGACATGGTGGCCGTTTTCCCATTTATATCTATGGTCAACCAATCAGGTTTCTCTGTTGAAATAGTAAGTTCTGGAGTTTGATCATTATCCTCATCGTCCCAGTATAGTGTGCCTGTGAAGGGAATTTCAATATCTGCTACTATAGATGGTTGATAATTTGATTGCTCTTGACCATTAGAATTCGTCCAAAATGGTGATTCATTCACATTTGTGATTTCAATTACAACATCAAAATCACTTGTTTTTTGATCTGGGTTATCATCGGTAACAGTAATTGTGATCGTGATATCTTTTGAACCAGCTAGGGACTCATAATCGATAGAAGCACTTGTCTCGAGGTCATAGCTCGATCCATCATTCACAATTGTGAAATAGCTACCAGTACTTTGGCTCTTTATCTCGAAAAGAAATTCATCATCAGGGTTTGCATCGGTCGCATTTAATCTACCTATGGTTATCCCGGGAGCAGAATTTTCAGGCAGTTTTGCCTTTTCATCATCTAGAATAACGTTGTTCTCATCCCAGATGATCGCCCCAAGTGGGGCAACAGATTCATTGCTCTGATTATTACCAGGGGCTGCAACTTCAACATCCTCGCATCCTGTAAATATTAAGAGCGTTAAAAGAATATATATTTTTAAATAATTATTCATAGCTTTTGAATTTAAACATTTTTATGATTGAAAATTAATGTTGATATAACAAATTATAAGTACACTTTTACTACTCATTTACCATCGAGCTTATAAAAGATTCTAGGCTTGTATCTGTGTGAAGGTCTAATTTTTTTCTAAGTCTATATCGTTTATTTTCAACTGCTCGAACTGATAAAGAAGTGATCTTTGCTATCTCTTTTGTATTCATATTCATTTTTAGATAACAACATAGCTTCACATCGCCAGATCGAAGCTTTGGATAGTTTCTTTTCAAGCATTCAATAAAATCAGGATAGGCTAATGAAAACTGTATTTGGAATTGGTCCCAGTCAGCAGAATCATCTATTTTTTCAATTATTCTTTTTTTAAATGGTTCTAATGATTTTCGATCACTTTTACTATCAATGAGTGACATATGGTATTCGAGGTCTTTTACAATAGAGCTCAATAGATTATTCTTTGTTACAATGTTAGTCGACATTTTGATCAATTCATCTTCTTTATTTTTTAATTTTGACTCTATAATTTGTTTTTCTTGTTTATTGATCTTGATCTCTTGCTTTATTTGTACTTTTTTACTGTTGTAATAGTTAATGGCTAAACCAAAAAAAAGTATGAAAAATCCAATGATAATAAAGTAAAGTTTTTCTCTGGTCTTTGCATGACCAATGATCTCACGATCTTTATGAAACTCTGATATATAATTAAGATTCTCGAGTGATCTATTTACTCTTGCATCCTCTATTATTTCCTTTTTTGCTATAATAACAAGAGAAATATCAAGCGCACTTCTATCTAGATTATTTGACATAAGCAAATTCATTTTTTTGTCAAGAAGATCTAGCTCCTGCATGGACATTCCATTTATATCACATATCTTTAATCCTTTATCAATAGATGCTAACGCTTGATAGAGATCATTCTGTGCGATATACAAATCTGATTCTATTTTATAATGTTTGACCAATTCTATAGGCCAGTTTTCTAAAGATGCAATGGCAGCACGTGAATCAGTTAATGCCTGTAAATATTTACCTATATTTGTATTGATCTCGCATTTCCTTGAATAATTCTTACCAAGAATTACACTAGGGTCATATCGAACATCTTCTTTTCCAGTTATAAAACTCATTAATGAGTCAATCGCTTGGCACTGCTCTGCTGCCAGTTCAAATAAGCCCCATTTAATGTATAAAGATGATAAAAGAGAATGCTGGTTAGCAACACCTGCAGCGACCCCAGCATAAGTAGGCTTTGGATTCATTCTGGTCTTTTGAAAGGCCTGATACCTTGCAGAATTTCTTTTAATATCCAATGCTTCTTTGAAATATGCCAATGCTTGGTCATAATGATTTAAATTCATCTCTATTCTGCCCAGATTACTAAGGGCAACTGTTTTACCGCTCAATGCATTCGGATGTTGAGAGTTTCTTTTCCTAAAAGCATCTATGGCATCTAGATATTTTTCTTTTGCCTCTATCCATTGCTCCTGTTGATAGTAAACATTTCCTATATTGATCAATATCCACGGCTTTTTTCCCTTTATCATACTTTTTTCATTGGCATCAATGAAGTACGATAATGCTAGAGTAGGAAAATTTAGATCAAGATATATCTCGCCCATGGTATTTAAGATCTTCGATTCTATAGGGCCTACCTTATCTGGGCTATAGTTATCTAAAATACTTCTCGCATAGCGCAGGGCTCTACCTGGTGATGTTTTTCTTATTGTATTTAACGAATCAACAACCTTTGCAAGGTCGCTGTTCACTGTCTTCCCATCCCCATAAATAAAAGCTATAGATATAATTATATAGATCAATATTGATCTATATCTGATATTGTTAATAATTGTCATTACAAAATGAAATTAACTAAATTGAGTAGTAATGGCGTAATGCCCCCGCTGAAAAATTGGGGCCGAATTTAGTGGTTAGATCAAGCATGAAAAATATAAAAACAGATCCTGCAATCATTGCAAGAAGAGGTATGGACAGTATATCTGCTAATATCTTGAATGAAACATATAGGGTCTATCCTAGAAGTTTAACAGTAAAGATCCTTGCTAAAAATTTAAAGATCAGAGAAAAATCAGTACTCTCTGCACTAAGAAAAATCAGTAGCTATGGAGTACCGATTGAGATAAAAATCAATAAGAATGGTGAGAAAGAAGTGAAATCGAGTTTGAAAGAGCCCATAAGCTGGATCGAGAAAGAAAAAGCTTCTGCAGAAAAAATGCTGAGTCTTCTAGGGGAGTTAACTCCTTCTAGCAGCGAGAGTATAAATAATCAAAGGAAAATTAACTATCGTATCTACAAGGAGTACGTTAGTAACTTGAATGAATTATTTGATAAGTGGGCATCACTAAAATTAATTGACTAGATTTAACGTTTTATTAACCCTAAGGTAAGGGTCTAATCAATTTTTAAAATAAACTGGGAGACGTACAGCCTTGTCAGTTTGAATTGTTTCAATCATCTTGGCTGGTATTTTCATATTCTGCAATACTGTGAATGCAATTTCATCAAAACTATTTCCTGTAGACATCACAACCTTTGGGTCTTTTGGCACATTGGTGCTGTTTAAACTAAACTCCAGAATGCAGAATCCAGCCTTGTCATGGTTAATTAAAACCGAATTTAAATATTGAGATTCCATGTTTTTATCCTTTATATATCGCTCATAACGCTCAAATATGAGCATAAATACTAATATATTGCAAATAGATTTTTCGGTTTAATTACTCGCACAAGACCCAACAAAAAAACCCCATGAATGTGGGGTTTTTTTGTTGACGATTTTTAAGTCGAAACTTAGAACATATATCCTACCTCAATACCAAAATTAGGGCCCAATCCACCATCCGCTTTTGACCCATCAGGGAGCTCTAAATATGTACCATCGCTGGCTTTAACCTCTCCCAACATATACCCAAATCCTATAAATGGTGCAACGGTAAGGCCACTACTCATGTTCCATCGCTTACCTATTGTAGCTTGTGGCCAAATTAATGTTTCTTCTACTGTTTCTTTAGCTCCTCCATCTGGTGTGTAGTCCCATGAAACTGGGCCTACCCCACAACCAACAGTATAAAATACACCCTCTCCATTTCCATCTTTATAGATTCGGTACCATGCCCATCCCCCATTCCAAGCGGCATCATCTGACATATTGAACATCCCCCCTCCAAGACCAATTTCGTTTTTACCATCATTGATCAATTTTTTGTATTCAAGGGCAATACCACCAAATAATAGCGCACCAAGGTCGGTACCTATAGTGTTGGTCTTTATACCTTGCGCAAATGCACCTGATATTAATATTAGAGTTAAAATCATCGATTTGAATAATTTCATTTTATTTCTCTTTTTGGTTAGTGTTAATTAGGATTTTAATTTAGTAGTTAATTGAAAAAATAGTCGTCTATTATTTTTAAGTATGTAAACGAAAAAAGCCTTATCTCTTTTTAAAGAAATAAGGCTTACAATAAAGTACCGCGGAAAGGGCTCGAACCTTCACGCACAAAGTGCACCAGATCCTAAATCTGGCGTGTCTACCAATTCCACCACCGCGGCATAATTCTATTTCATTAGGACCATTTTACGACTAAACACGTTGGTCCCAGCCTGTAATTTATATATATATACTCCTGCAGATACTTTGCTTCCTAAATGATCATCCCCATACCAATTGATCATATATCTGCCTGCATTTTGAACTTTTTTGACAAGATCTTTCACAACCCTACCTCGCATATCATATATAACTAGTGAAACATCGGAACTTTTTGCAATATCGTATGAAATAACTGTAGACGGATTAAATGGATTAGGATAATTGGGGTGTAAAGCAAATTTACCAGGCAATGTTTCATTATCATTGGTGGTTAACATATCACTACTGAATTGCCCAAAATTATCCGCGATAGCAGTAATAGGATTTGCATTCACATCCCCGGCTGATATTGCATTGATCATAAAGACAACAGATGGATTCGAAATATTATTATTAAACTGTACCTCTACTTGTAGAATTGCTCCTGTATCTGGCTCTATTGCGGTAACAAAATCATATCCAAGAAAATAAAATGAGCCATCCTCTGCTTCACCAGAGCTACCATCTATTGTCCCGTCTTCGAAACGATTGAGTGGGATGATATTGGTAACTGTCATATAGTTAGGCATATCAGTAATACTAAATTCTAAAATATTAACAGTCTCTGTATTTGCAACATGTATCTCAAATGTTCCGGTTCCTCCTGGTTCGAGTTGACCAGATACATTCTCGATTGTACATCCAACAGGCGGTTGCCCAACATAGAAACTATGTGGTGAGCCTTCCGTATGCATAGGTAGGTTGTTAACATCAGCTAGAACAGGTTCACTGACCGTTATATCAATGATCGTTCCATCAGGAATACCACTAAGTATATCATAGGTAATATCAGCAAAATGTCCTATGCCTGGAGCAATCGGATTAGATTGTGTATTATCATAAGCAGTGACCCTATAACCAATTCCTAGATCAGTTCCAGAATAAGACCAACCATCAAGATCCAATATTTCGCTAAAGTTCAGTTCCGCACCGTTTATAAATGGTGGTTCAGCGAGAATATCAAACTGTATAGCATACACTGGCTGTGTGTTATTTAGAAAAACTGAACCATTTGTTTGTGAACCTGATTCTCCATACCCTCCATAAAGATTCAGATACTGTGTCTCTATACCAACATCATATGTCGCACCCTCTGCGGTCCAATTTAGATCAACATATCCTACATCTTGTATTGATGTTCCGGTCGTGTAAGAAAGATTGACCGTTACTTCTTCATCAGTTACAGGATAAATAACAGCTCTACAGACCGGTCCGTCTCCTGCACCAAGAGAAGTGCCAACGCTGATACCAGTAATTGCGATGGTCCCATCACCTTGGTCAGCAATTTCCAATGCCCAACCATCGGTCCGTTCTGTGGTCAGAATATTTAAACTATTTAGAACATCAGGATAGTCCATGATCTCAAAATAAAAGAGGCCTAATTCTGTTTCATTATTGATATAAAAGTCTATGGTATCCATTTGGCCCGATAGTGATGCACCATCATCCATCCAAAGCTCAACCCACTCGACAGGAGTGGCGGTAACAGTTCCTGTTGGTCCTGACTCGGAGCCATCTGGATAAATAGCTGTTACATAGTAATAATATGTAGTGCTATTGATAACATCTTCATCTAGATATGTGGTGACATCTCCAGAAACTTCTGCGATCTCTTCAAAGTCTGATACGCTATTCTCTGATCGATATATTTTAAAAGCATCAAGCTCAACAGGTCTGAAATCATTGACTATTGGTTGCTCTAGGTCTACCCTCATTTCATAAGGGATTCCACCCGGGAACTCAGAAATAACATCCTCCTTTGGAGCTGATAATACCCATTCTCCAATCTCGGTTAATTCATAGTGTACCAGTCGTTCTACATCTCTTGCAGCAAAGGTTATAAACACATCATCGATTGCCCATCCTGAAGCCCAGAAACCATTGTCATTAGAATGAAATGCAATATATAGATTAGGCTCTCCAGCATATGCTGATAGATCCACTGTCTCTGTTACCCATTCAGAAACTGGGTCAAGTGATACAACTTCTGTAAAATTCACACCATCTGTACTAACATTAATATGAGCAGTGTGACTGTATGCGCCATCATAGTAAGACGCAAAATTCAGTGTTATGTTTTCAGCGCCGCTCACATTCAAAGAAGGGGTTATTAAATAATCCATGGAACCATCATCATCTGCCATATCATCATTAGAACACATATACCACGTATGGGATGGAATGGTCCAAAATGCACTAGAACCATCTTGCGTAATAAACCACCCTTGAGCAGAATTGGTCGTCAATGTCCATTCTTCAGGTACTTCACCCTCTTCAAAGTCCTCTTCAAAATCCTGTGGTATAGGTCCATAGGGTGGGTCCCAACTTAGAAGCACTTGTGCGTCCATACCATCTTGTGCTTGTAGATTATGAGGCTCCTCAATATATCCAGGACTAACGGTTACAGTCCCTGAGTCTGCTGCTGCCACCCAGTAGGTTCCTCCAATATCATCAGTAACGGTAACATTTTCAAAGTTTACACCAACATTAGAATTATATGCATCCTCGTGAACAACCATTTCCATATTCACAATTGGTCCTGAACCGGGAGCGATATTTGAATTCTCTGCACTGTAGATCAGTACGCGAGTAGCGCCATTATCGAGCTCATTGAAATCAATTGAAAAACCATCAGAGCGGTCTGTTGTAGCAAACCCTGTTACATCAAGGTAATTAGGCGTATCATAGATGTCGAATTGAAGCCCTCCAACCTCTCCGGGATTTTCTAGTTCAATATCAAGAAATACTTGTTCAGATACATCACCAGTGTCTGTTGAAGCACTCATAATTACAACATTACCAATTGTAATTGAACCGTTCACTAATTCACCTGGGATGATATTCCCATCTCCATCACTGACTGTTAGATCATAGGCTTCTAGATCGACCAATGCAGATAGAACATCTGATCCATCATAATGAAGATTTAATACTATGCCATCACCACCTGAAGAAATCTGGCCACCACTGTTATTATAGAAAATAATTCGTCCTGAACCATCTTCAAATACAGTAAAGTCAGCACTAAAATTATCTGAATCGATCGGGCTTGCGCCTGAAAGCGTAATAATTGTTGGAACAGCAACTATATCAAATTGAAAACCACCGACAGAATTATCAGGATTGCTGACGTTCACCGGCACAATTATATCTTCAGTATACCCCCCCACAAGCACATCGTCTATGGAAACAATAACATCAGATAATGCTATATTGCATATGAATAGAGATATGATCCATAGAGAGAAAGATTTTCTCATCAACGACATTTTTTCCTCCGGTGATATCAAATATGATACATTAAAATTATTTGGTAGACTTTATTCGTCTGCTACAATTGGAAAAAAGCCAATTGTATTCATATAAAATAACGATTTTCTACCGATAATTCACTCACAAATTATTCTTTAAAAGCTCTCTCAATATCTGCATATAGATCTTCTATATGTTCAATACCCACTGATAAGCGAACAAGATCCTCGGTAAGTCCCATTGATATTTTCATATCTGGCGGAACAGAAGCGTGTGTCATTCCATACGGAACGCATACCAAGCTCTCCACACCACCTAGGCTCTCTGCAAGAGAAAATAGTCTCAAGTTAGATAGGAAGCTGTCTCTTTTTTCAATTGAACCACACCTTAAAGATATCATTGATCCAAATATGCAATTTCCATCAGGTGTACTCTGTTGTTTTTTTGCAAGTTCATGTTGAACATGATTCTCTAGACCAGGATAGATGACCTCATCGACAAAGCTAGAAGCATTTAGCCTTTGTGCCAACTCCAATGCATTGTCTGATTGTTTTTGGACCCTTAAAGCCATCGTCTTCGTACTCCGCAGTAAGATCCAACAATCAAAAGGACTTGGTATTGCACCACCAGACCTTTGTATAAAATGAAGCTCTTGAGCTAGGTTAGGATCATTGGTTACTAATGCACCTGCGATCAGATCACTATGTCCACCTATAAATTTTGTAGCACTATGCATCACCACGTCTGCACCTAGGTCCAAAGGCCTCTGCCCATATGGACTCATAAATGTATTGTCGACTGCTAACTTAATATTATGCTGCTGGCATAGCGCCGCCGTTTGCTTTATATCAGTCAATTCTAGTAAAGGGTTCGTTGGTGTCTCTATAAAAATCAATTTTGTATTCGGTTTTATCACAGCTTCTACATTTTCTGGAGACCTGGTATCAACAAATTCAAATTCTAGACCATGTCTAGACAATACCTCAACCGACATTCTATAAGTGCCTCCATAAACATTACGTCCAATGATAATATGATCACCTGCACTTAACGTCTGGAAAAGAGTTGTTGTTGCTGCCATACCGCTTGAAAATGCAAGACAATGATCTCCATTTTCGAGAGATGCAAGATTCTCTTCTAGTCGTTTTCGTGTGGGGTTACCACCGCGAGAATAGTCATAACCTTTATCTTTACCTACTTCCTCTTGTTCATAGGTAGATGTAAGATGAATAGGGGCAACAATGGCACCTGTCTCATGGTCTGGTTCATTACCCACATGTATAGCTCTAGTCTGAAATTGATCTTTTTTACCCATATTACACCTGCGTATAACCTTTATTTAAATAGCTCTGTAATTTTTTGAATTTTATCTGGAGTTCTTTTCCATCGGGAGCTCTGACAAGTATTTTTTCATTCCTGCCTCTTTTTTGTTGGACTTGGACAGGTGTTCTAACCTGCTGAGGCTGGTTGCCTTGCGGAGCTTGCGATTGACCTTGGAACCCCATGCCTGTGGTGTCTTGATGTGAAGTTTTTACATTGCTTACTGCAGGCCCTCTATTCGCTTGAGATTGTTCCATCCCTTGTAACTGAGTCCGGAATAACCTTTGTACTGTAATAGAGTTCATATCTTGCATCATTTCCTGAAACATCTTGAATCCTTCGGACTTGTACTCTAATAAAGGATTTTTTTGTCCATACGCTCTTAGATTGATCCCTTCACGCAATTGATCCATGGCGTAAAGATGATCTTTCCATTTTTCATCAATGGTCCTCAGAATAACGAAACGTTCAAATTCACGGATCGCTTCATCTGGGACAAGAGACTGTCTGGCTTTATAAACTGCCTTTGCTTGTTCTATTACCCATTCAATAATATCTTCATTATTAATATCATTTTCCCCGAGCTCTTCCTGTATCCTTTCAAGTGTCGCATCCACCATGATATACGAAGCGAACCGTTGCTTCAAATAATCCCAGTCCCATGCATAAATATCATCTGATTGCATTTCAATTTCATCTAAAACAAAATCATCTAAAATATGTAAAACAGATTCAAGCATATTTTCACCTGCAAGAGCCTGATTCCTAATATCATACACAACCTGACGCTGCTGGTTCATTACATCATCATACTCAAGCAGATGTTTGCGAATACCAAAATTTCGCACCTCAACTTTTTTCTGTGCATTTGATATGGCCCTCGTCACCATCTTCGCTGAAATCACCTCGCCCTCTTCAATTCCCATCCGATCCATAATTGATGCAACTCTGTCAGAGCTAAAGAGCCTCATTAGATCATCCTCAAGTGATAAATAAAACCTTGAAGAACCTGGGTCACCCTGACGTCCACTTCTACCACGTAATTGAAGGTCGATCCGCCTAGACTCGTGTCTTTCAGTTCCTATAATATGAAGACCACCTAATTCTTTGATACCCTGACCCAATTTAATATCTGTCCCGCGTCCGGCCATATTAGTAGCAATTGTTACCGCGCCTTTTTGCCCAGCACGAGCAACTACTTCCGCTTCACTTTTATGCTGCTTTGCATTCAGGACATTATGAGGGATATTTTTTCGCTTTAACATACGTGCAAGAAGTTCAGAGACCTCAACAGATACGGTACCTACCAGAACCGGCTGCCCTTTATGATGGCATTCTGTGATCTCTTCAATGGCAGCATTATATTTCTCTCGCTTGGTCTTATATACTAAATCATCTCTGTCGTCCCTAGAAATAGGTCGATGAGTAGGTATCACTGTTACATCAAGACCATATATTGAACCAAGTTCTTCTGCTTCGGTCTCAGCGGTACCGGTCATACCTGATAACTTATCATAAAGTCGAAAATAATTCTGGATGGTTATCGTTGCTAAAGTTTGAGTCTCTCTTTCAATGCGAACATTTTCTTTTGCTTCAAGTGCTTGATGAAGACCATCAGAATATCTTCTTCCAGGGAGGACTCTGCCTGTAAACTCATCAACGATCATCACCTTATTGTCTTGCATAACGTATTCTACATCTTTCTCGTAGAGCGTATATGCTTTTAATAATTGGTTAAAATTATGGATAGTGCCACTACGCTCAGCATGTAACTGGTGTGCTTTTTCCTTCTCGGCTTCTTTTTCAACCGCACTTAGATCTTCTTTCTCATCTATTTCTGTTAACATTTCACCAAGATCTGGAATTACAAATGTATCTGGGTCATCTGGCGCTAAAAGAGTCCGACCTTTCTCAGTGATATCCATTACATGGCTTTTTTCATCAACAGCAAAATAAAGGTCATCATCTACTTCATGCATTTTTTTATCACGAGTATGGATTGACTCAATATCTTGGGCAAGTTTCAACATCCCTGGCTCTTGGAATATTTTTAACACTTGACGATTTTTAGGCATTCCTCTTTGTGCTTGGAGTAATTTTAAGCCAGCCTTATCCTCATCACCATCATCGATATATTTCTGAGCTTCACGAACAAGGTCTGATACCAATGAGGACTGTTTTTTAACCAACTTCTGAACCCCTGGCTTAAGAGTGGTAAATGTCTCATCTACAGGTGTATCTACTGCACCAGAAATAATAAGTGGCGTTCTTGCCTCATCAATTAGAACACTATCTACTTCATCTACCACGGCAAATGCATGACCTCGTTGTACCTTATCATCTTTCTGCAAAGCCATATTATCTCTAAGGTAGTCAAAACCAAACTCGTTATTTGTCCCATATGTTATGTCACGATCATACATTTCACGACGTTGGATATTATCCATTGAATTCAAAATAAAACCGACGGTTAAACCCAAGCGCTTATAGACCTCCCCCATCCACTCTGCATCTCTTTGCGCAAGGTAATCGTTGACAGTAATAACATGAACTCCTCTACCTGTCAATGCATTAAGATAAATAGGCATTGTAGCTACTAGCGTCTTCCCTTCACCTGTTTTCATCTCTGAAACCTTGCCATTATGCAATGTAATGGCGCCTAATAATTGCACATCATATGGAATCATTTCCCATGCTGTATCATGGCCTGAAACACGCCATGAGGAACCACACATTCTACGGCAGGTTTCTTTGACCATAGCAAATGCTTCTTCCATAATTAAGCCCAGAGCGCCTTGCTCAGCTTTTAATATCTCCGCTGCACGTTGCTGTTTATCCATATCATTGGATAAGGAATTTTCTTTTTCCTGCCGCGCATTCATTACAAATTCTTTCAACTCACTTGTTCGAGCAACTAATTCATCATCAGTCTTTGTAGACAATGAATCATACAATTGATTAATACGTATGATGGTTGGTTTTAGTTTTTTGATCTCACGATCAGACTTTGTACCAAAAAATTTAGCTAGGACCATATATATGCCTAATTCTTCTCTTCTTTTTGATAATCTTTGTATACTGCATCTAAGACCCCATTGATAAAGCCCGGGCTTTCATCTGTACTATATATTTTAGATATTTCTACCATTTCACTAATAGACACCTTGGGGGGAATCTCTTCCACAAAAAATATTTCACATATGCCCATTCTAAGCAATAATCTATCTATCTGTGCAACACGATCAAATTCCCAATTCTGCAAATGTGATTTTATCAGATCATCCGCTAATTTTACATTCTCTATAACACAATGAAAGAGGAGTTCTATAAACTCTGAATTTTTTTTTCTATCTGGATTTAGATCTAGTATACGCTTAAGAACTAGATCAGGTCTCTCATCTGAAAATTGATTTGCAAATAATGCTTCCAAGACTCCTTCCCGAGCAACCCTTCTAGGATGAACACTAGGCATTATCTCGTTTACCCATAACATTTTTCTTAGGCAAATATACATTTTTTAATTTAGCTACATCTGACATCCTTTTTTCAGCAACTTTAGACGCTGCATTATGCGTTGTGACATCTTCAGCTTCAGCTCTTTTAAAAACCTCCATCAACGTATCATATATACCTTCTTCTGCCTGACGAAAGGCACGTTCACGGTTATATCCCTCTATCTCATTTGCACAATTGATCAATCCACCTGCATTAATCGCATAATCTGGAGCATATAGAATACCCCTATCTTTTAGCATTTTTGCATGTATGTCTTCTTTTTGTAACTGATTATTTGCCGCTCCAGCCACGATCGAACATCTTAGCTTTGGAATGGTCTCATCATTCAATGTCGCACCAAGGGCACAGGGTGCATAGATATCAATATCTGATTCATATATTTCATCCAGATCAATAACCTTAGCTCCAAACTCTTCCACCACTCGTTTTATAGATGCATCATCGATATCTGTTACAAATAGTTCTACACCTTCCCTAGTTAAATAACGACAAAGATGATAACCTACATGCCCAACGCCTTGCACGCCTACCTTTAGCCCGAATAAAGAATCTTTACCAAGTTGTTTCTTTACGGTTGCTTTAATTCCAGAAAAAGTCCCCAGTGCCGTTACGGGAGATGGATCCCCGCTCCCACCAAGCGCTCTAGAGATTCCTGTCACATACCGGGTTTCAGTACGCACCCATTCCATATCTTTAACGCTAGTACCAACATCTTCAGCAGTAATATATCTCCCTGCAAGACCTTGTACAAACCGTCCAAACGATCTAAAAAGTATCTCATTCTTATCTGTTTTTGAATCTCCAATTATTACGGCCTTTCCACCTCCTAGGTTTAACCCAGCAATTGCTGCCTTGTAACTCATACCCCTAGATAAACGCAAGACATCTTTCAATGCATCTTCATCAGTCTCATAAGCCCACATTCTGCAACCTCCAAGAGCAGGCCCGATTGTAGTATTATGGATCGCTATTATTGCCTTTAAACCTGTATCCTTATCATTGCAAAAGACTACCTCTTCATGACCTCTATTTTCCATACTTTCAAATACAGATAACATCATAACCCCTTAATTACTTTCTATTACCGGCTCTATCCATCCAAATGGATCTTTGATCTCTTGGCGTTGAATGGCAGTTAATAAATTTTTACACTCACTTGCAATAGGCCCCGGCTGATTTTGATTAATTTCATGAACTGTATCTTTATATGTGATCTTACCAACAGGTGCCACTACTACTGCAGTTCCTGTACAAAACACTTCATCTGCTTCAACCAGCTCTTTTATGTTTATATCGTTTTCTTCAACTTGAAGTTTTAATATCTCAGATGCGATCTTACATACAGAGTTTCTCGTTACTCCATCTAATATAGAACCACTTAATTTTGGAGTTCTGATCACTCCATCTTTTACTATAAATAGATTAGCTGAACCAAGCTCTTCAATGCGATCCTCATTTTTCGAATCAAGATAGATAACCTCATCAAACCCTTCCTTTTTTGCTTTCATAAGTGGATAAAGTGATGCTGAATAATTTCCAATTGCTTTTGCATTACCTATTCCTCTTGGAGCTGCGCGATGATAGTCTAATTCCACTTTAAGATTGAGTGGCTTTACACCACCTTTGAAATATGACCCTACAGGTGATAAAAACACCATGAAAGTATATTCTGAAACAGCTCTAACCCCCAACGCTGGGGCAGTACCCCACACAATAGGCCTGATATACATACTACCTTTTTTGTAGGGGGGGACATAATCAAAATTATCTTTTAGCGTGGTTATGACCGCCTCTTTAAAAAACTGAGGGTCCATCTCTGGAATGCATAGCCTTTTTGTAGACCACGCCATTCTTCTTGCATTACGGTCGATCCTAAATAAAACGATATTGTCCTTAGATGTATGAAATGCTTTGGTCCCCTCAAAGACACCCTGTCCATAATTTAATACCCCTGCAGCAGGAGATAATTCAATAGACCCATATGGCACTAGCGAGCCGCCAGACCATTGACCATCTATAGAACATGTTGCCTTGAACATACTCCTTGTTTCAATAGCATCAAAACCAAGCTCCTCCCAATGAATATCAACTTTTTTCAAACTCATTTAAGAAGATCTCTACCTATTACAAGTCGTTGTATCTCTGAAGTACCTTCATAGATCTCTGTGATCTTCGCATCTCGCATTAGTCGTTCGATCCCATACTCTTGCATATATCCATAACCACCGTGTATCTGTACACATTCTGATGCAGCTTTCATTGCCGTTGAAGAGGCGAATAATTTCGCCATAGAACTTTCTTTTATATAATCTTTGCCTTGGTCCTTTAAATGAGCGGCCTGCCAAACAAGTAATCTAGAAGCATCTACATTTGTTGCCATATCTGCAAGTTTATTTTTAATTGCACCAAATTGCCCGATCGATCGACCAAATTGTTCTCGCTCTTTTGCATAAGCCACTGCTTTTTCTAATGCAGACCGTGATAAACCTAGTGCCTGCGCAGCAATACCAATACGTCCACCACCAAGAGCTTTCATAGCAATTGAAAAACCCTCTCCTTCTTGACCGATCCGATTATTTTCTTTTATCTTACAATTTTCAAAATAAAGTTCACAAGTATCTGAAGCTCTGATGCCAAGTTTATTTTCTTTTTTACCTATGCTTAGTCCTGGTGTGCCTTTTTCAATAATAAATGCAGAAATTCCTTTCGAACCAGCTTCTTTATTGGTCAAACAGAAAAAGATCACAAAGTCACTATTTTGACCACTGGTAACCCAGTTCTTAGTACCATTTATAATATAGTGGTCTCCATTTTTCTCTGCATAGGTTTTCATGTTACTTGCATCGGAACCTGATTGGGGTTCACTTAGGCTATATGCACCTAATTTGTCACCTCTCGCAAGCGGTTTTAAGAAATTATTCTTTTGCTTATCAGTACCTTGGTCTAATAACACCTGACAGACCAATGAATTATTCACTGACATTATTGTTGATGTAGCGAGCTCAACTGCTGCGATCTCTTCTATGGCAATCACATAGGATATGGTGTCAAAGCCTGAACCACCCCATTCTTCTGGCACCATCATTCCCATAAAGCCAAGCTCTCCCATTTCTTTTATTTGGTCTTTTGGAAATTCTGAGGCTTCATCACGCTCAATTACACCAGGGAGTAAATGCTTTTCAGCAAAATCCCTCGCTGTCTCTCTAATCAATTCTTGTTCAGTAGTTAAAGTAAAATCAATCATATTTTTCAACGATCAGAGCAGACGCCTCACCTCCGCCAATACAAAGAGTCGCTAGACCCCTATCAACATTTTGGCGATTCATTCCATTGATCAATGTTGTGAGGATTCTTGCTCCTGAAGCTCCTATAGGATGCCCTAGCGCAACAGCGCCACCATATATATTTACATTTTCATATTGAATATTATAGTCTTCTATTGCAGCCATTGCTACAACTGCAAAAGCTTCATTGATCTCCCAAAGATCAATGTCGTTCGCTTTTAGGCCAGCTTTATTCAATACCTTACCTATAGCTTTACTAGGGGCTGTAGTAAACCATTCTGGCTGATGTGAAGCAGAGGCTTGTTCTATAATTCTCACTAAAGGTTTCAATCCCAGATCTTTAGCATTTTCCTCACTAGTTATAAGCATAACGGCTGCACCATCATTTAATTTTGAAGCATTTGCTGCGGTTATGGTACCATCTTTATCAAATGCAGGCTTTAGGGCTGGAATTTTTTCAAATCTCGCTTTAGCTGGCTCTTCATCTTCATCTATTACCAATGGCTCTCCTTTCCTCTGCGGGATCACAACTGGCACTATTTCTGTTTGGAATATTCCATCAGAGGTTGCTTGTTGCGCTCGATTATATGATTCTATTGCATATTCATCTTGAGCTTCTCTTGAATAGTTTCTATCCTTTGCCAGCATCTCTGCACAATTACCCATATGCTTATCATTATATGCATCCCATAGTCCATCATGGATCATACTATCAATAACCTTACTGTGGCCTAATTTCTTTCCCGCTCTTGCATCATTCAATAAGTAAGGAGCATTTGACATACTCTCCATACCACCAGCAAGAATTAGATCAGCATCTCCACATCTTATTGCTTGATCAGCGAGCATGACAGCCTTTAGCCCCGAACCACACATTTTATTAATGGTTAATGCTTCAACTGAATCTGGGCAACCACTTTTTAATGTTGCTTGGCGCGCTGGTGCCTGTCCCTGGCCAGCGGATAGGACATTTCCTAATATCACTTCATTTATTCGATCAGTCTGAATCCCCGTTTTATCAAGGATATCTTTAATACAGATAGATGCAAGATCGGAAGCGGACAAAGATGATAGATAACCTTGGAATGCTCCTATTGGAGTACGGACTGCCGAAACAATGACTGATCTCCCTTGCATTATTTTCCTTTAAAAAGCATATATACGATAAAAGAGAAATTACAGAATATTTTGAAAATATTCTGAAATTTTAGCTTGATCTAATTTTGGTCATATGCCTCAATTATTTTCATAACTAAGGGATGCCTGACCACATCTTTTTTATCAAGTTTTACAATGCCGATACCTTGGACACCCTTTAATAATTCACTCGCCTGTAATAAACCTGAGTCAGATCGGTTTTGTAGATCGATCTGGGTGACATCCCCAGTAATGATAGCCCTAGACCCAATACCAAGCCTTGTAAGGAACATCTTCATTTGAAGTACTGATGCATTCTGTGCTTCATCTAATATCATATAGGCACTATCCAGTGTACGTCCTCTCATATACGCCAAAGGCACCACCTCAATTATCTTACGCTCCAACAATTGAACTAATTTATTTTCTGCATAAAGGATCTTAAGAGAATCATAAAGAGGCGCAAGATAGGGATCAACCTTCTCTTTAAGATCTCCTGGAAGAAAACCTAAACTTTCTCCTGCTTCAACTGCAGGTCTGCATAGAATAATTCTATCAACTTCATGGTTTTCCAAAGCCGCAACAGCAAATGCAACGGAAAGGAAGGTTTTTCCCGTTCCAGCAGGTCCAATACTAAAAACAACATCATTGTTCTTTACCATTTCAACGTACTGACTCTGGCCATCCGTTTTTGCACTGATAGCACCCTTCCTTCCATAGTATATTACATGATCTGGCACAGATCTATGGTCAGGTTCCTTATTAGAGTCTGATTTAATTAGAGTTATTAATTTTTGAGTATCGCTAACGGTAAGGCTTCCTTTACCAGTTAACGTTTGCATCATCTCGTGTAAGATCTCCTGTGCCTGAGAAACAACATCATCTTCACCCTGAACTTTGATTGTTTCTCCTCTAACAATAATTTTAACTGGGATCGCATTTTCTATCAATTTAATATGTGAATCGCCAACTCCAAGTAGCGCTGTAGGCTCCACTGTTTTTAATGTAATGATCTTTTCCAATATTCTAACTAACCTGTAATTTCATGATATAAAATTTAGGGTTTAGAATCATTTTATACTTGAAACAAAAATTACATCTATATCTTTTTGTTCTAGTTTTTAGTTACAACTGTGCAGGGTCAGACCCACAACTAGAAACAAAAAAACAAAATGTTGACTATTTAATAGAACAAGGAAAAATATTATGGAGTCAAAGGACCAATAATTTATCTTTGGATAAAGCAGGTCACTTTATTGGCCTGGCTCATAAACAACGTCCTGATGATTTTGAGCTTTCTGTTCTTATGGGACAAATCAATTACCATAAAGCATATTTTATAGAAACCGAGACCAGCAAAAAGGATTCCTTATTTCTTGAGGGGAGTAACATTTGTAAAAAAGCAGTAATGGTTCATCCTGATTTTAATAAAGTATATAATAAAGCAATGGGCGATAGTACATTTAAGTTGTTATCGGCAATTGCAGATGCTCCAAAATCTGTGGTTCCAGGGCTCTACTGGTGGGCGGTAAACCTTGCATATAACCTGATAAATAAACCGGTCTTAGCTAGGCTGAATCAACGTGAGTTAATGGAGACCATTATGCATCGTGTTCTCGCTTTGGAACCAGCATTCCACTTTAGCGGTCCATACAGATTCTTTGGCATATTATACACACGGATACCGGGTATAGAACTATCTCAATCAGAAACATATTTCAACCAAGCTTTAACTGCAGATCCTGAATATTTAGGCAACAAAGTAACAATGGCAGAATTTTATCATCAAAAGGCTGGTAATCGAGAACAATTCAATCTTTTTCTGAAAGAGATACTAGATACCGACCTAGTAGAACATCCTGAACTATTGATAGAAAATTACTTTTTTCAAAAAAGAGCAGAAACACTATTAGAAAGAGAATCCTCTCTATTTGAATGACCTATTAAAATAATAGACACCCGGTCTATTTGTTTTTAGGTAAGTAGTTCAATAACTTTTACTAAATCTGAAATGGGAGTCAAATATGAATTTAAATTATTCGATCAAAGAATTCATGGCCAAGCAATTGATCACCTTCCAATCAGATACCCCAATTGAGACAGCCATGGAATCTTTTTTAGAAAATAAGATATCAGGAGCGCCTGTGTTAGATAATCAAGGAAATCTAGTAGGGGTGCTATCAGAGAAAGATTGCATGAAAACCCTTTTCGAGTCTTCCTACTATAATAACCTAGGAGGATTTGTTAAAGAGTATATGTCTACAGATCTAAAGACGATCAATATACATGACACCCTTTCAAATGTAGCTGATGAATTTATTAAATCTAGATTTCGAAGGTTTCCCGTCATGGAAGGAGACAAGTTAGTAGGGCAAATAAGCAGAAGAGATATACTTAGAGCAATTGTCAAACTTTCAAATGAGGAACAATCAAAATGAGACTTTTAACTCTGTTATTATCAGCAAGTTTATTAATTGCTGATAATTCAAATGCTGTATCAAAAGCCTCAGCCGCTTTAAAAGCTGGACTATTCAAAGAAGCGCTTGAACATATATCCATTGCACAAGAAGAGAATCCAAAAAACGCTGATATTTATCGAATGAAAGCATTATTACATGAGGCATTAGACCAACCAAAAAAAGCATTAGAATCCTGGAAAGCATGCCTTGAATATTCTAGAGATAAAAATATGCGTAGAGAAGCAAAGGTGCACATTAAAAATTTGACTGCAGAATAGTGATAAAAAAAAGTGTTATATATAGCTGTATTTTTCTATTCTCATGCTGGAGCGGGTCTCAAGATCCAGCCATCAGTTCTAAATATGATTTTAAAACAGTAGGAACCTTAGAAATTGCAAGCATAGATGATTATCCTAGCGCGCTAGGTTCAGGTGATATGGTTCTTTCAAGCATCAGTTATAATTTTTTAAAGTATGGTTATAATGTGAATACTTCAGATGTTAACAACTCCATGGTAACAGTTGGAAAAAGTTCTAAAACACTCTTATTATCTTGCATTATTACTGAATTCACTGATTCAAAAATGGTTGTTGTCCCATTTCGTCATGAAGACCGTGGTTATACAAAAACCGTTGTAACACAATCATCAAAAGATGATGAGGAAAACAAAAAGTCAGAATCAAGTCAATCGCAAACATCAACTACGACAACACATGCTGGAAAAATAAAAGAAGGTGAACGCGTTACTTACTCTCAAAGCAGAGTGGGGATCGTACTTAAAATGACCGATCGAGATACTGGAGACCTTGTATGGTCTAATTCTTATTGGTATAGCGGGCTTGAGATGCAAAGAACAATTGAATCATGCGTGAAAACTGGCATCTATCAGATCAAAAAACTATTTTAATTAAAAGATGATACAGACGATCATTAAACTTTTAATATCCTCTGGTATAATTATACTTGTATCTGAAATAGCAAAAAAAAGTTCATATCTTGGCGGCCTAATAGCCTCTATACCTCTCATATCTGTCTTGTCAATGATCTGGCTTTACATTGACACAAAGGATATTGAAAGTGTGAAAGCTCTATCAAATAGTATTCTGTGGATGGTAATTCCGTCTATCTCATTATTTATTTCATTACCAATATTTCTAAGATCAGGCTTCAACTTTTATCTTAGTATCATACTATCAATTATAATTACAATTGGATGCTATGGTCTAACGATATTACTTCTATCCCGACTGGGAATTGAATTATAACATAGTTCTAATAATTAATAAGATCAATTCCTAATGAATGAATCAATCACTTTTATCCCTTTTACGGGCTTGGTCATTATATTTATCCCCGTTGCTGTGGTTATTGGGATCCTACATCAATGGTCTTTAGATTGGAAAAATACGATCTATGCAGTTTCGCGAATGCTAGTACAATTATTGATGATCGGATATTGTTTATCATATATCTTTTTATCTAATAATGCAGCATTTATTATTTTGGTGCTATCTGTGATGGTCTTGGCGGCAAGCTGGATATCATTACGCACTATAGCAGTAGATAGATTAGAGTTATTTAAATTTTCCTTTATTTCCATTATCAGCGGAGGAGGCCTAGTATTAATACTAGTTACACAATTTGTATTGCAATTAGAACCATGGTATATGCCAAGGTATACGGTCCCTATTGCAGGAATGATCTTTGCAAGTTCAATGAATGGAATCAGTCTAGCAGCTGAACGTTTACAAGCAGAAATGGATAGAAATATTGATTATGTTTCTGCAAGAGGGATATCTCTAAGAGCAGCATTGATACCTATTACCAATTCTCTTTTTGCTGTTGGCCTTGTTTCGCTTCCTGGAATGATGACCGGTCAGATCCTATCTGGTATCTCACCTCTTATCGCAGTTAGATATCAAATAATGGTCATGTGCATGATATTTAGCGCCGTAGGTCTATCTTCATATTTATTTTTGGTGCTGGTAAGATCAAAAATTGAGTCTGTGTAGGTCAACTTAATCTTCTGGATCATTAATTGTGATGCCTAACTCTTTTAATTGCAATTGACTTACAGAACTTGGGCTTTGATCCATTAATGAAGTTGCCGAAGTTGTCTTTGGGAATGCTATAACATCTCTTATATTTTCAGTTCCAGCTAGTAACATCACAAGCCTATCAAACCCGAACGCTATGCCTCCGTGCGGTGGTGCACCATAAGTAAGAGCCTCGACTAAAAATCCAAATTTTTCAACTGCTTCATCATGGCTTAATCCAAGTAAAGAAAATACTTTTTCCTGAATCTTTGGAGCATGTATCCTGATCGATCCACCAGCAATTTCATACCCATTCATTGTTAGATCATATCCGCGGCTCAAGGCCTTGGATGGATCGCTGTCAAGTAATTCTACATCTTCTTCTCGTGGCGCTGTGAAAGGGTGATGCATAGCCACAAATCGACCCATTTCATCATCATGATCGAACATAGGAAACTCTGTCACCCAGACAGGTTTAAATTCATCTTTGTTAGCAAGGTCTTCCATCTTTGCAATTTTTGATCGTAATTGACCCAGAGCATTTAGTACGATCGACGAATCATCACCGATCATAAATAGAATATCATTTTCTTTTAGACCTAATTCGTTTTGAAGTGAATCTTGAAGATCTGCAGAGAAAAATTTGCTAATACCACCTTCAAACCCATCTTGTTGTACTTTCATCCAAGCCAGGCCTTTGGCTTTATATTTTTTAACAAACTCAGTTAATTCATCAATTATTTTTCTAGAATATTTTGCACCACCTTTTACAACGATTCCTTTTACTCTCTCAACTGATCGGAATGCATTAAAATCAGATATATCCGTATATTTTTTCAGGTCTAATAATTGCATTTCATATCTGAGATCTGGTTTATCTGAACCATAGATTTCCATCGCCTCTTGGTAGGTTAGTCTTGGAAATGGATCTGGTAGGTCTACATCATTAACCGTTTTAAAGATATAACGGGTCATATTCTCCATATTTGTAAAAACATCTTCTTCATCAACAAAGGACATCTCAATATCTATCTGCGTGAATTCAGGTTGCCTATCTGCCCGCAGATCTTCATCTCTAAAACATTTCACAATTTGAAAATAGCGGTCATACCCTGATATCATCAGTATTTGTTTATATATCTGAGGGGACTGCGGAAGTGCATAAAATTGTCCTTGATGGATCCTACTAGGTACCAGATAGTCTCTTGCACCCTCCGGCGTAGATTTCATCAGAACTGGTGTTTCTACCTCTACAAAATCATGATCAGAAAGAAAAGATCGAGTGGCTTGATAGGTTTTATGTCGAGTTAAGATATTATGCTGTAGAACATCCATTCGAAGTTCTAGATAGCGGTACTTAAGCCTTAGGTCTTCCTCTGCACTTTCTCTATCATGAATTACAAAAGGCAATGGTGATGCCTCATTCAGCATTAAATGATCTGAGATAACAACCTCGATCTCTCCCGTCTTTAGATTTGGATTCACTGCAGATTCCGACCTCTCTCTTACTTTACCTTTAACAGATAAAACATCCTCCATCGATAATTTTTTAACTACTTCAAAGTCTCCATGAAAAGAATCTGCATTAAAAACAATTTGCGTTTTACCATAGCGATCCCGTAGATCAACAAATACAACCTGACCATGCAACCTGACTGTATTTACCCAACCATTCAGATTAACGGTCTCACCAATATCTGTTATGCGAAGCTCGCCACAATTGTGTGTTCGTTTAAACATTTTCATCTAAATAAGCATATAAAAAAACCGCTCGGAAATTACGAGCGGTTTTTAGAATCAAGTTAAAATTATTGATTATCTTTTTGCTACCCTCAATCGATTCAAGGCCCTCATCATAGATGCATCGATCCTGGCATTATTTGTATCAGGATCTTTATCTACTTGCCTCTTTTTAGCTCTATCCAAGGACCTCTGTGCTCGATCTGTGTCAATATCATTTGATCTTTCAATAGACTCTACTAATAACTTTACTGAATTATCAATGATCTCAACAAAACCCCCACCAGTCGAAAAATATTCATCTTTTCCACCTTGAGTAACCTTTACTTCGCCAACCGCTAGGGCAAGAATGCCTTCTCTATGATTATTCATAACACCAAAAGAGCCATCTATGCCCGGACACCGTAAATAATTTACTTCTCCTATTTTTAGCTCACGGATAGGTGTAACAATATCTAGATTGAAAGAGGTCATTAGGCAGCAGACTTTTTATGTTTTTCAATTGCTTCATCTATAGTACCCACATATGCAAATGCATTTTCAGGAAGTTCATCAACCTCGCCCTTCAATATAGCATCAAATCCAGATACCGTATCTTCTAGACTGACATATCTACCAGGCGTGCCTGTGAACTGTTCAGCAACAAAGAATGGTTGTGACATGAACTTTTGTATTTTTCGTGCCCTTGAAACGGTCAGTTTATCATCATCTGACAATTCATCCATCCCAAGAATAGCAATAATATCCTGCAGATCTTTATATTGCTGAAGTACGGATTGTACATTTCTGGCAACGTTATAATGGTGTTCCCCTATTATCCTTGGGTCTAAGATCCTTGAAGTTGAAGCTAATGGATCGACAGCAGGATATATTCCCAATTCAGCAATTTTTCGTTCAAGGACGCTAGTTGCATCTAAATGAGCAAAAGCAGTAGCTGGAGCTGGATCGGTAAGGTCATCTGCTGGGACATAAACAGCCTGGACTGATGTAATAGAACCTTTCTTTGTAGATGTAATACGCTCTTGTAGATCGCCCATCTCAGTAGATAGTGTTGGCTGGTAACCTACTGCGGAAGGCATGCGACCCAGTAGCGCTGATACTTCGGACCCTGCCTGCGTAAAGCGAAAGATATTATCAATAAATAATAGCACATCCCTTCCTTCATCATCGCGAAAGAATTCAGCCATTGCTAAACCACTTAGGGCCACACGTAAACGAGCTCCTGGCGGCTCATTCATTTGGCCAAATACCATTGTTGTCTTATCTATCACACCTGATTCGGTCATTTCATTATACAGATCATTACCTTCACGTGTTCGTTCACCAACACCAGCAAAAACAGAATAACCTCCATGCTCTGTGGCGATATTGCGGATCAACTCCTGTATCAAAACCGTTTTGCCTACTCCTGCACCTCCGAACAATCCAGTTTTACCTCCTCTAGTATAAGGTTCCATCAGATCAACAACTTTTATGCCTGTGACTAGCGCCTCCGTTGAAGTTGCAAGGTCTTCATGTTTTGGTGCAGGACGATGAATTGGATTCCTTTTCTCTGTTTCGCAATCACCTTTTTGATCGATTGTATTTCCAAGAACATCGAAAAGCCTTCCTAATGTTTTTTCTCCTACAGGGACAGAGATAGGCTCCCCTGAGTCCTGAACCTCATGACCTCGGACCAAACCATCAGTGGAATCCATTGCAACTGTTCGGACCACTGAATCACCTAGATGCTGGGCAACCTCAAGAACTAAGGTCCCTTCATCGCCTCGATCGACATTCAATGCATTATAAATATCTGGAAGGTGCCCGTCTTCGAAAACAACGTCGACCACCGCACCCATTACCTGTGAGATTTTTCCTTTGTTTGACATAAAATGATGTCCTTTTTTTAATCTAAGGCCTCAGCCCCGCCTACGATCTCTAGCATTTCTGTTGTGATCGCTGCTTGGCGTGCCTTATTGAATTGTAAAGTAAGATCTTTGATCATGTCCTGTGCATTTGATGTTGCATTCTCCATAGATAGCATACGTGCTGCCTGCTCACTTGCATAGGACTCTAGTAAATATTTCCACATCTGAACATTAAGATGCCTGGGAATCAACGTATTGACCAATTCTTCTTTTGAAGGTTCATATAACCTATCCGAAGGGCCACTTTCATTTGTTTCATAATTTAATGGAAGTAGGGTTTCTGACCTTACTTCTTGTTGTGCAACATTTACAAAATAGTTATACACAACATGTATCTCATCTACTGTACCGTTTGTAAAATGGTCAATGGCACTTCTCCCGATCATCATAGCATTCTCAAATTCCATCTCTGCCCAAAAATCCACATGGCTTTCTACAATGTTATAATTCCTGTATGTAAAATGATCCCGGGCTTTTTTACCAATACAAAAAATATCCACCTGATCTTTTCCAAATTCATCGATCTCTTTTTGGGCAATTTTAAGCAAATTAGTATTAAAGGCACCTGCAAGCCCTCTATCAGCACAAACAACAACATAGGCTTTTCGTTTTATCTCTCTTAGGTTCAGTAATGGAAGTCGTTCCCTATCAATATCTGGCAATAAATGTTCTATGACTTCAGACAGTGAATTACTATAGGGACGTGCTTGTTCCATCCGCTCTTGAGCCTTACGCATTTTTGCTGCAGCAACCATTTTCATAGCTTTGGTTACTTTCTGGATACTCCTAACTGATTTGATCCGATCTCGTATGTCTTTTAGATTAGCCATAAAAAATTATGCGTTAAATCCACCTTTATAATCTTTAATTGCCTTTTCAAGTTTTTCTGCTGTTTCATCACTGATCGTGCCTTCACTAACTATAGAGTCAAGACTGTCTTTTGCATTTGCATCTAGATATTCAAATAAACCGGATTCAAAGTCTGATATTTGTTCAACAGGCAGATCATCTAAATGACCTTTAGAAGCCGCAAATATTATAGCCACTTGTTTTTCCACATCCATTGGCACATACTGATTCTGTTTTAATATCTCTACCATTCGTTCTCCGCGAGTAAGCTGAGCTAGCGTTGCTTGATCTAGGTCAGAACCAAATTTCGCAAAAGCCTCTAACTCTCTGTATTGAGCAAGGTCTAAACGTAAGGTCCCTGCAACAGACTTCATTGCCTTGATCTGTGCATTACCCCCTACTCTAGATACTGATAGACCGACATCAATCGCAGGCCTTATTCCTGAGTTGAATAGATTGGTTTCCAAATAGATCTGACCATCAGTAATAGATATGACATTCGTTGGTATATATGCAGATACATCACCTTCCTGAGTCTCAATAATAGGTAATGCTGTTAACGAGCCACCTCCAAGATCTGTAGAGAGTTTTGACGCACGTTCTAATAATCGACTATGCAGGTAAAAAACATCTCCAGGGAATGCTTCTCTTCCTGGAGGACGACGCAATACCAAAGACATTTGACGGTAGGCTACAGCCTGCTTGGAAAGATCGTCATAAACAATAAGAGCATGTTTACCATTGTCTCTAAAATATTCACCCATTGCAGCTCCTGCATACGGTGCAATATATTGCATTGGCGCAGGGTCGGATGCATTTGCTGCGACAACTGTTGTGTATTCCATTGCTCCATTATCCTCTAATTCTTTCACTAATGCAGCAACAGTTGAGGCTTTTTGTCCAATCGCTACATAGATACAATAGACAGGATCATCTGTATTGTGAGTATATTTTTGATTAATAATCGTATCTATTGCAACAGCCGTTTTACCTGTTTGGCGGTCACCAATTATCAATTCTCTCTGGCCTCTACCAATAGGTATCATACTATCAATAGCTTTAATACCTGTTTGTAACGGTTCTTTAACCGGGTGCCGTGCCATAACACCTAATGCTTTCCGCTCAATAGGCAATGAATGCTCTGTATTAATAGCTCCTTTACCATCAATAGGTTGGCCTAATGGATTGACCACCCTACCAAGCATGGCATCTCCGACAGGGACTTCTACTACACGACCTGTTCTTTTAGCAAGGTCCCCTTCTTTGACCAAACGAGATTCTCCAAAAAGCACAAGCCCAACATTATCTTCTTCAAGATTTAACGCCATTCCAAAAACACCATTTGGTAGCTCTACTAACTCAGAGCTCATTACATTCTCAAGGCCTGAGACACGAGCAACACCGTCCCCAACCTCAATAACTTCACCTACTTCTGAGATGTCTACTGAACCATCAAATTTTTCAATTTGTTCTCGAAGTAATTGTGTTAATTGATCAGTTTTTATTTCCATAATTTCCTAAAGTGTTAAATTTGCAGAAGCTTAGAACGTAGGCTCTGCAGTTGATTTTGGATAGAAGCATCCAAAAAAGTATTATCGATCCTCAGTTTGATACCACCTATGAGAGATGGGTCAATGTCTATAGAAAGATCCGTCTCTTTTCCAAGCATCTCACTCAGCGAGGACCTTAACGACTCTATCTCGGCTTCGCTCATCTTTTCAGCTACGATTCCCTTAACAGATAAAATGTTTCTAGTCTCTTTATACATGGTATTAAAAAGACTGCATATACTATTAAGGTCACTTATCGCTGTACTACCGTTTAAATAGGATACCAATTCATTGACCAGTGGGTGTCCATCTTTGCCCAAAAGTTCATTTAGGATCTTTACTTTTTGATCACCAGTAATCTTCTTTGATTGAAGAAAAACACGAAAATAGCTATTAGTGCTTACTAAATGATCAAGCGTTTTGAGAGCATCACCCACCTCTTTTAGAACATTGTTCTTATCAGAGACTTGAAAAAGAGCTTTCGCAAGATCTTTCGCAGGTGATTTATGCTTCATATTCTCTCAGGTCTTTTAATGACTGTTCTATAAGTTCTTTATTGTCATCGTTAGATAGGTTCTTACCAATTACCTTTTCAGCAACAGACATGGTAAGCGAGACCACTTCTTGACGAATTTCACTGATCGCCTTATCCTTTTCAACCTGAATCTGATTTTGCGCTTCTTCCCTAAGTTTATTACAGTCCTCTTCAGCTTGTGACCTCATATCTGCTTTGACCTTATCGGCAACAGATTTTGCATCCATTCTTATTTGTTGTGCTTCAGATCGAGCTTCTGATAGGATCTTTTCAGATTCATCATTCAAACGTTCCAATTCCTTCTTTGCGTTCTCAGCATCTTCTAGAGAAGATTTTATAGTTTTTTCTCTAGAATCAAGAGCCAGGAGCAATGGTTTCCAAGCAAACTTAGCTAATACATAACACAGTATTGTGAAAGTGATCAGGGTCCATATGAATAGCCCTGGATCGAGTTGAACTAAAGGATTGTCTGGCTTACCAGCATGGCCATGCGCTTCTGTGGACTCATGGAGTTCATTCCCTTTAATATTTTCCTTATATTGGTCCATATAGTTATGGTCTGTACTACAGGATAAGCATTAAGAAAGTGAAAACTTCTGCTAGAATCGCAACTCCCTCGAGAAGAAAGAGTGGTAGATTCACAGCACCAGTGATCTTATCTGCAGCCTCAGGCTGGCGGGCAATACTTTCCGCAGCTGCAGCTGCAAATTTGCCAATACCTAGTCCGGCACCTAATACAATTAAACCCATTCCAATTGGGATAAATGAAGTTGCTGTCATTATGATTTCCTTTTTATTTATTTAATGATGTACATGAATTGCCATACCGATGAACACTGCAGTTAGTAATGTAAATACATATGCTTGAACCAGTACAACAATAATTTCTAAAGCTGAAATAGCAGCTGCCATTGGGACAGATATAAATGATACCCCAATCCCCGCAGCTGCACCAAATTTATGTCCAAAAAGAGTCATTAGAGATAAAAGTGCAAGTAAGGCAATATGCCCACCAGTCATATTTGCGGCCAAACGCATTGTAAGTGCGAATGGTTTCACAATTAAGCCCATTAATTCAATAGGTATTAAAATGATATATACAGGCCAAGGAAGACCATGTGGTACAAGATTTTTCCAATGTTGCATAAATCCATGTGCCATAATACCCGCAGCCATTATTGAGAAGAATGTGATCGTCGCTAGAGCGCCAGTAACATTAAAATTACCAGTTGCTGTAGCTCCACCATGCAATAAATGATTAATAAAGTTATCTTGGGCATATGTATCGCTAAGTGTTGGCTCTAATAAGAACCTATTTGTGGCTCCTAGGAAATCAAAAATCGGTATCATACCTATGCCATTTGCAAATAGAATAAAGAAGAAGAAAGTAAGAATAATTGGAGACCAGGTCATGACCCATTTATCTCCTACATTTGGCTTTACAATGGAATCTCGTATAAACTGTACAACTGCTTCTAGTGCATTCATCCAACCTTTAGGTACTTGATCGCCTCTATTTAAGAAAGCCCTAACAGGAATTATAACTACAACACCTACGATCAAAGCTACCAACCACAGCATGAATACGTGTTTGGAAATACTAAGATCGATCCCAAAATTATTATAGATTGATTGTAATAAGGGGTAATCAGCTTTATCCCATATGTGATGACCAGGGGTTGTGTTTGAGACGTGCCCCATTATATGGTTGGCAACATCTTTTTGAATATTTCCAGAAGACTGACTTGCTGCTGCAATAATCATTCTATTAATTCTTTACTCTTGGTGGTGATATATGATTCTGAAATACGTTTAATTATAATCGCTTCAAGTACATGAAGCCCCATAAAAAAGCCGGAAAAGCTACACACAAAAGGGATCGGTTGAAAAGAATATTGTTTGAATAACATTAAAATTGAGACACCATAATAGACCATCTTTAGAGCAAATCCTTTTGCAATGGTTTTTGTGACGGTGGCAGCACCCTTTTTCTGAGCTAAGAAAATAAAATACATTGTTACTGATCCTGCCAAGGCAGGTAATAACCAACCAAAAAATAATGCAATGGCATATGTTTGAAAAAAGAATATGGATACCCCTAGGATAAAAAGAGATACCACAAGACCATAGACAAACTCTTTCAATATTTATTAGCGGTCATTGTTTTTACCAGATGATAGAAGCCAATGATCATGCCAACCACCAGACCTATGAGGGTCATGATAGGAGATGTGTCATTATTAGAATCAATATACCATCCTATAAAGGTAAATAATAGAATTGAAACGATCAGACCATATGATGCAGCAGCAGCTGGCCCAGACTGTTTTATCACCTTTTGAAAAGATTCAAATGATCTACCAATATCAAACCCAGAGTCATTTTCACTTCCGGCCATATTTATGATTCCGATGAAGATGAATCATCATCAAGAATGATATCACATTTTCCTTCAAATTGCGCCCCATCTTCAATAAGCAATTTTCTATAAATAATATCCCCCTTCAGGATACTTTTTTTGCCTAGAACAACTTGCCCATTAGATTGGATATTTCCATTGACCGTTCCTCCTACTCGAATATCACTACCTGTTATATTACCCTCTACAATAGCCTGTTGTGCAATACGCACTGGTCCTTTTGTATTGACATCGCCATTCACTTTACCATAAATAATAATACCTTCATTAAGATCGATCGGACCTTCTATGATGGCATCAGCACCGATCATTGTGTGTACATTTTGAAAATTTATCTTACTCATTTGACGATGTCAGATCGAATGTTTTATACTCTGGGAAATATATCAAAGGGTCCACTGCAACAAATTCATGCCATATTTCAAAATGTAAATGAGGGCCTGAAGATATACCAGTGTTACCAACCAGCGCAATAACATCCCCTCTATTAACAATATCTAATTGATTTTTTAAGTTTTGTTTATTGTGACCATAATGAGTGAAATAATCATCCCCGTGATATAAAATGGTCATATTCCCGAATTCATAGGTCCAGCCTGAGAATACTACTACGCCAGAAGCCGCTGCCAGTATAGGCTCACCCTCTTTAGCAACAATATCAATACCATTATGAGCATCTCTGATAAAAAGGCCTTCCCTGGAAGGTGTTTGTGTAATATATCCTCTAATAGGAGGTACTGATGGAATATTTTCAATATAAGATACTTTTCTTTTTGGCAATTCATATATCCCTGATACTGAATCCACTAATTCAGGACGTGAGTCTATATCTAATGTTGTACCTAAGGAACTACGAACTAGATCATCCATTTGCCTAATCCTCTCTAGATCGCGTGTTAGCTCAATCACCTTCATTCTTTCAGATACAAATGTATCATGTCTCTCTTTTATTGATGCATAATCTGATATCTTAGGAACAAAATAGAACATAACAGCGAGACCGCAAACAATGACCATAATAATAACTGATATAATTATCAGAAAAAGATTCTTTGAAAGGTGATAGGAAGTCGTCCCAGACTCGCTTTCTGGAATGAACATAACAGTATATTTATTTGAGCCCATATTATTTTAAGAAATTGTATTTATCAGATCAATTATCCGTTCAAGGTCATCATCTGAAAAATAAGATATCTCGATACTACCACCTGTTTTTGAATAGTTTAACCTTACTTTTGTACCAAACACTTCAATTAATTGATTTTCAATTGCAGTGATCTGTGAAGACTTTGATCGTACTTTTACTTTTTTCTTTTTTTGGGTATTCTGCGAACCTTTTATCAGAGATTCTGCAGCACGAACACTAAGATCATTTTCTAGAATTGTATTCCATATCCTCATCATTTGCGGGATTGTCTTACTTTGTAAAATAGCTCTACAATGCCCTGCTGATATATTTCCTTTCCTCAAACTTTTTCGAATCTCTGGAGGCAACTTAAGCAACCTTAATGAATTAGAAATAGTAACTCTCTTTTTACCGACAGCTTTTGCAATGGAATCATGCGACATTCCAAATTTTGAATTGAGCACAGCGTATGCCTCAGCTTCTTCTAATGCATTTAAGTCATCTCTTTGTATATTCTCAATTAGAGCGATTTCCAGCATATCAGCATCATCCTCCACCTTAATGACATATGCGGGGATCACCCTTTTTCTTAATTTTTTTGATGCTCTCCAGCGTCTTTCACCTGCGATCAATTCGTATCCAGATTCTATTTCTCTAACGGTAACAGGTGTTATCACGCCTTTTTCTCGTATTGACATCATTAATTCTTCCAGCGATGAACTATCAAATTCTTTTCTTGGTTGATTTGGATTTGGATGAATATCCTTAAGCGGAATTTCAGTGACTCCAGAAATTGCGGATGTTTTTTTGCCCGGACTTTTCTTTTTCTCTTTTTCAGGTCTAATAAGCGCTTCAAGACCTTTACCTAATCTATTCGCTGACACGTTGGAGTATCTCCTCGGTTAAACTCATATAATTTTGTGCTCCGGTTGAATTAGCATCATATAAAAGAGCAGGTTTCCCAAAACTGGGTGCCTCACTCAAACGGACATTACGATGAATGTAGGTTTTAAACAATTTGTCCTTGAAAAAGCTATTTACTTCATTTACAACCTGTTTCGATAAATTTAGCCTACTGTCGTACATCGTCATCAAAATACCAATTATTTCTAAACCTTTATTTAAATGACGCTGTACCAGCCTAACAGTATTCAATAATTGTCCTAGCCCTTCTAGTGCATAATACTCGCATTGAATAGGTATTACAAGGGCATCTGAGGCGGTTAATGCATTAATTGTCAATAGACCAAGTGATGGGGGGCAGTCAATTATGATCATATCATATTGTTTTTTTATTGCCCCCAATGCTTTTTGAAGTTGGTACTCTCTTGCCATCACACTTACAAGTTCGATCTCTGCTCCTACAAGGTCATTTGTAGAGGCAATGATATCTAAGTGGGGGAATGAAGTCGATGTAATGACATCTTTGATCCCATCACCTTTAAGCATTACATCATATATATTGCCATTTACTTCATCAAATAATTCTGCCAACCCTGTAGTAGCATTTGATTGAGGGTCAAGGTCAATAAGTAAAGTACGAACTTCAGAAACTGCTAGGCTTAATGCTACATTTACAGCGGATGTGGTTTTACCCACACCTCCTTTTTGATTTGTGAATGCTAAGACCTTTGCCATTTAATAATAGGATAAAATAAGGGGACAAAATTTATGATACCTTTTTTAATTGCCTTAAGAAAAATGATAAAGAAATTAAATCCATTATAAATTGCATTAACTTTAGGTTCAAATAATTCGCAATAATTGTTTTATAATACATGAAAGCATTAGTAAAAAAGAATCCAGAAAAGGGAATTTGGATTGAGGATGTTCCTGAACCTCAATGTAGCACAAATGATGTAAAAATAAAGATCACGCATACAGCAATATGCGGAACAGATCTTCATATTTTTAATTGGGATAATTGGGCAAAAAGGACACTTGAACTCCCATTGATCATTGGCCATGAATTTTGTGGTATCGTTGAAGAGGTTGGGCCAGGAGTAACGCATTATAAACCTGGGCAACGTGTATCAGGAGAAGGTCATATTACCTGCGGACATTGCAGGAACTGCAGGGCAGGAAAAAGGCATCTTTGTGATCAAACGATTGGAATAGGGATACAACGAGATGGAGCTTTCGCAGAATTTTTAGTAATTCCTGAATCAAACGTTTTTCCTATCCATGATGAAATTCCTTCTGAGATCGCGTCTTTCTTTGATCCTTTTGGAAATGCTGTTCATACTTCATTATCATATGAAATGGTAGGTGAAGATGTACTCATAACTGGGGCCGGGCCCATTGGGGTCATGGCAGTTGCTATTTGTAATTTTGTTGGTGCTCGCAATGTTGTTGTGACGGATATCAATGACTATCGTCTAGAGTTAGCAAAAGCAATGGGTGCTAATAAAGTTATTAATATTGCTAAAAACTCAATTAAAGAGTTTTACCCTGAATTAAATATGATAAATGGTTTTGATGTTGGCTTAGAGATGTCAGGCAATCCTGATGCATTTAACAGTATGTTAGATCATATGTATCACGGTGGTAAGATAGCACTTTTAGGCCTTCTTCCGAAGTCTACGAATATCAATTGGGATAATATTATTTTCAAGGGCCTAAAAGTGAAAGGTATATACGGAAGAGAGATGTACGAGACATGGTACAAAATGACACAAATGCTCAAAAGTGGCTTAGATATATCAAAGGTTTTAACACATCGAATAGCAATAGATGATTATGAGAAAGCATTTAAGATTATTGAATCTGGAGATTGCGGGAAAGTAGTCCTTGAATGGTAAATGAATTATAATAATAAACATTATTCAGACGTTTTAACCAGTATCAAAGAAGAAGGCCTGTATAAAAAAGAGCGCGTCATTTCTACACCCCAAGGTGTAGAGATCACCACTCATAATGGCGAAAAGGTCTTGAATTTCTGCGCAAATAATTATCTAGGTCTCGCAAATAATCCAACTTTGATAAAATCAGCAAAATCAGCAATGGATAAATTTGGTTTTGGAATGGCATCTGTACGATTTATTTGCGGAACGCAAGATCTACATAAAGTGTTAGAAGAGAAAATATCAGAGTTTTTTGGTACGGATGATACAATCTTATATACCTCATGTTTTGATGCGAACGGTGGACTTTTTGAGACGATCCTTGGTCCGGATGATGCTGTAATATCGGATTCATTAAATCATGCATCCATCATAGATGGAATACGGCTATGTAAAGCAAAGAGGTTTAGATATAACAATAGTGATATGCAGGACCTGGACAGAAAATTGGTAGAAGCAAAAGATGCAAAAATAAAACTGATAGCGACTGATGGTGTTTTTTCAATGGACGGTTATATTGCAAAGTTAGATGAAATAACCCAATTAGCTGAAAAGCATAATGCAATGGTTATGGTGGATGATAGCCATGCTACAGGATTTATTGGCAATACGGGTAGAGGCTCTGCTGAATACCATGGTGTAATGGATAAGGTCAATATTTTTACTTCAACCCTTGGAAAAGCTTTAGGTGGGGCTTCAGGTGGATTTACAACAGGGAAAAAAGAGATCATTTCTCTTCTAAGGCAAAGATCAAGGCCTTATTTATTCTCCAATACTGTTGCTCCTGCAATTGTTGCAGCAGGGGCTGAGGTTCTTGATATGATATCATCCACTACAAGGCTACGAGATAAGCTAGAACAAAACACCATGTACTTCAGGCAAAGGATGTCAGAATCAGGGTTTGATATCCTTGAAGGTATTCATCCTATTGTACCAATTATGCTCTATGACGCTATTACTGCACAAGACATGGCAACTAGAATGCTAAAAGAAGGTATTTATGTAATTGGTTTTTATTTCCCAGTGGTTCCAAAAGGGAAAGCCAGGATACGAGTACAGATATCTGCTGCAATGAATGAAGAACATTTGGATAAAGCGATAGATGCATTTAAAAAAGTAGGAAAAGATATGGGAATCATTGAATCTTAACTTAAATGTCTGTACTCTTGCCACCCAGAGAAGGGATAGAGTATATTCACCGGCTTTTTTAAAGCAAAAATTACATTTTATCAATGCAAAATAATTTAACACCTAGATATATAATTATCGCCGTCATACTTGGCTGGGCGATTTGGTCACTATGGCCTACCTACCAATACCAGAGCATGTCTGAAGAAAGAAAAGAAGAGCTAAGGGTATCTGGTGAATTAGAACAGGTAGAGTCACGTATCATAAGACAGGGATTAGATCTTAAAGGTGGTATGTATATTGTACTTGAAGCTGATATACCCAAACTAGTTGAAAATCTCGCCCCGATCAAGGATGAACGCCTCGAGGCAATTATTGCTGATGCCAAGGAACAATCCAATGATCCAAGCAAGGACTTTTTCACCGTATTTGAAGAGAATGTAAAAGAAGATGGAATAAAACTATCACGCTATTACCACGAATATGGCGCATCTCTTGAAGATATTATGACAGCACTAAAAGACGAAGCCGATGATGCGATAAATCGAGTTTTAGAGATCCTTCAAAATCGCGTTGATCAATTTGGCGTTTCTGAGCCTACCATTCAAAAACAAGGTAAACATCGAATTGTTGTAGAATTGGCTGGAATACAAGATTCAGAAAGAGCACGTGCTCTTTTACAAAGTACAGCCCTTCTTGAATTCTATTTGGTCAAGAATGTCGCTGTCACCAATGAGATCATCGCTCAATTGGATAATGCTCTTCGATCAGATAATGATCAATCTACCCCCAAAGAAAAGAAAACGACTGAAAAAGAGGATAAAAACACCGAAGACCAATCAACCACTGTTTCGGAACTATTTGGTGAGACCGAGTCTAATGTTTCAGATAGTGATAATGATACTAACTTAGATGACATCTTTGCAGAGGCACCATTTTCAGGGCTACTTACCTCTATACCTGGAGATATGGGTATTGAAGAAAAAAATATTTATGCATTCAAGAAATTATTGGAAGAACCAGAGGTTCAATCAAAATTAAATAATGCGGATGGGCAATTTCTTCTAAGCCAAGAAGCAGAAACTGCTTCAGCAAATGAAGCTGTAAAATTTTATCGTCTATATTATTTAGAGAAAAGACCAGAACTGACTGGTGGTATTGTTGAAGAAGCACAAGCAAACCTTGGGTCATTAGGTGGTGGCAGTGCTGGGCAACCGGTAGTTTCGCTTACAATGAATAGCGAAGGATCAAGAACATGGTCTCGCGTTACAGGTGCTAATGTTGGGGAGAGGATCGCCATTGTTCTAGATCAAAAAGTACATATGGCCCCATCCATAAGAGAGAAGATTCCCGGTGGAAGAACACAGATCGAAGGATTTGCAAATATTAATGAAGCAAAAGATCTTGCGATTATATTAAGAGCTGGTGCTTTACCTGCTCCCGTAAATATTATTGAGGAGCGGATTGTTGGGCCAAGTCTTGGTGCGGATTCCATCACTCAAGGCACTCAGGCTGTTTTAATAGGTCTCGTAACCGTATTAGTATTCATGCTGGTCTATTATAGATTGGCTGGTACGGTTGCTGACTTTGCATTGATCTGGAATATATTACTTGTCCTCGCTGTACTAGCATCTCTACAAGCTACTCTTACTCTTCCTGGTATCGCTGGGCTTATTCTTACGGTTGGCATGTCCATTGATGCAAACGTGATCATCTTTGAACGTATCAGAGAAGAGCTGCGTAAAGGTAAAACACCAAAAGCAGCAATTGATGCAGGTTACGATCGTGCACTTACTACGATTATTGATGCAAATGTCACTACCTTAATTGCATCGCTCGTACTCTATCAGTTTGGTACAGGTCCGATCAAAGGATTTGCGACTGTACTTTTTTGGGGTATCCTTATAAGTATGTTCACTGCAGTTTTTATTACGAGAACGATCTTTAGCGCATATGTATCCAGGAAGACCATTACCAGCTTAAGTATATAATAAATTATGAGAATTATTAAAGAAACTAATATTGATTTCATGCGGGGCACATTTATAGCTGGGCTATTGTCAGCTGGCCTCATACTAGTTGGATTCATATCGATGATAACAAATAATGGTCCTAAGCTAAGTATTGATTTCAAGGGTGGAACAATGGTCGCAGTGAATTTCACAGAGCCTGTAGATATCAATAAGATCAGAAATTCCATGTCAGATATATCTATAGACGGACAAAAATTTGATTTCAGTAAGGAAGAAATAAAGCACTTTGGTGATGAAAGCAATGTGGCAATTCGTCTAGCGAGTCTAAAAGATGAGCCACCTCAATTTCCTCAGAAAGTAGCTGATATAATTGCTAGTGTGTATCCTGAACTCGTACCTGAAGAGCGTAATGATTTTATCTTATCAATAGAAAAGGTAGGACCAAAAGTTGGCGCTGAATTAAGCGGAGATGCGGTCTTAGCGATCTTTAGTGCATTAGCATTGATACTCATATACATTTCAATAAGGTTTGAATTCAAATATGCTGTAGGAGCAATCGCTGCCCTAACTCATGATGTTGCCATCACGCTTGGCATCTTTTCAATACTTGGCTATGAGATATCCTTAGCAGTGATCGCTGCATTTTTAACCATCGTAGGATATTCACTGAATGATACTATTGTTATTTTTGATAGAGTTCGTGAAAATGTGAAAGGATTAAAAAGCATTAGCTTTCGATCTGTGATCAATCAAAGCATCAATGAATCTTTGAGTCGCACCATTGTCACATCTGTGACCACTTTCCTTGTTGTTCTTATCCTATTTCTAGTTGGAGGGGAGGTAATACACTCTTTTGCATTTGCTATGATCGTAGGCGTTATTGTAGGTACTTATTCTAGTATTTTTGTTGCGAGTCCAGTCGTAATTAAAATGTCTAAAGAAAACTAGATCCTTAATTGTCCCGATTAAATATGATTGCCTCTTTTTAATAAAAAGAGGCTTTTTTTTAAATGAAACCGAAGGTCCTTTTTTCCTATATATTGCTATGCCTTATCTGGGGCACAACTTGGATCGTATTGAAAAAAAGCCTTATGGATGGGACCCCGCCTTTTTTTGGATCGGGAATTCGTTTTATGATCGCTGGGACCATTCTATGGATGATCATACTTTACAAAAAGAAATTCCCTCCTTTTGACCCATTGGCAATAAGGATCTATTTTCAATTTGGTGTCCTAAATCTTACAATTAGCTATGGTCTAACTTATTGGGCCACACAGTATATCTACTCTAGTATATCTTCTATTATTTGGTCAGGATTTCCATTGACTGTAGCAATTTTTTCATATTTTATGCTACCTGATGAAAAAATGAACCAAAAAAAGATCTTAAGCCTGTTGCTTGGTACATGTGGTGCGCTTCTTGTTTTTGTTGAAAGCCTTAACTTTTCAGGAGATAAAGTTCCATTTGGTATAACTATAGTGATGATCGCCGTGATCGTTGCTTCTTATCCAAGTGTATATTTAAAAAAATATAGTGATGTTGTATCATCTCTGCATATTAATGCTGTTAGTCAATTAATGGCAGGTGTCCTACTACTACTATTCTCTTATTTCATTGAAAGAGACCTGCAAATGAATTGGAGTAATTATAACATATTCGCTCTAATATACCTCACCATACCTGGATCACTGGTGGCATGGTTCCTTTACCTATGGCTTTATTCCCATATATCAATGTCCCAGATATCTTATATAGCTTTTTTCCCTCCATTACTAGCAACTATCTTAGGGTGGGTCATCCTCGGAGAATCTTTATCAATGCTAGCTATCGCAGGAGGGGTTTTCATCATATTAGGCGCCGTATTGATAAATCGAAATGGATAATATATATTTAATAAACACTCCGATTGGGGAGCTAGAGATACATTCAGATACAAATTTTCTTTATCTCTTACAATTTATCAATAAGAAGAAAAAAAATAAGATCATTCCATCATCTAGGCCTTCACCAATTGCCCAAAAGACCTCAAAACAGATAAATGAGTATTTTCATGGGATAAGAAAGAGCTTCAATATTCCCCTTTTTTTAAAAGTACCACCTTTTTACAAGAAAGTACTTATGGAGGTTTCAAATATCAAATATGGGCAAACAGCTTCATACAAAGATATTGCTAAAAATGTTGGCAATAAAAAAGCCGTAAGGGCAGTTGGTACCGCAAATGCTAAGAACCCTATAACGATCATTATACCATGCCATAGGATCATATCCGCGAATGGTTCATTGGGCGGGTATGGAAGCGGATTGGACAAAAAACTATTCCTTCTAGAGCATGAAGGAATTGATATTACACTTTAAAGAGCAACTTTTAATAAGAGCAATTATAAATTAACTTTATCCTACTATGAATTCGATCACACAAACCTTTAGATCGAAATTATTTGCAGGGATCGCAACACTGCTACCTCTGTATCTGACATTTATTGTAATAAAATTTCTATTTATTACTCTTGAAGAGATATCCGGTCCATTATTAAAAAGATTTGATATAGACATTCCTGGACTCGGCATCATCCTTACCGTTGCTCTAATATATATACTTGGACTGGTCGTAACCAATTTCCTTGGAAGAAAAATTTTTAATATTGGGGAGAATATTGTAAAGAAGGTGCCTGTAGTTAACATGGTATATACAACTCTTAAACAAATCACTGAAACATTTACGAAAAACTCAACAGATGCATTTGAAGGCGCAGTTTACATACAATATCCAAGAGAAGGGTTATGGACTATGGCCTTTATTAGTGGTCAATCAAAAAGTGAAGATGGAATAGAGTATTACCATCTTTTTGTACCTACAACTCCTAATCCAACTTCTGGTTTTTTTCTCATGATACCACAATCAGATGCGATCCCAACTGGAATGTCTGTTGAAGAAGGATTGAAAACTATTATTTCTGGTGGCTTACTTGCACCAGAAGATAACCCCCTTCCTTAAGATCGGTATCCTAAAATTTCTGTCCAACGCCCCAGTGGATAGCCCCAGAATTCCAAACTCCATCTCGATAGCCCCAACCATAATCTAATCTGATCACCCCAACCATTGGGAATGGAATTCTAATGCCACTACCAATACCATAGATAGGCATTTGGTCATTTATTTCATTCCAATTATTGGATATCATTCCAACATCCGCAAAAAGTGTAACCAACAACCCTAATTCAGCACCAAAAGAGGTAGCATGTTTAGGTATGACCTCTTTCCGTAACTCAAGCGAACCATGAACTGACTCATGACCAAAACGGAAGGCTTCTTTGCCTGAGTAGTAAAGGTCAGAGTCAGGTAATTTCCATCCACGGATGGTCATGGAATTGCCAAAATAATCAAGCCAGTATTCATCTTTGTTTCCAATTTTTCTACTTAGGCTTCCATTTAGGGCTAAGATAAGATCTTTTCCTTTATTATTGATCTTATAGTACCATGAATAAGATTGCGCCCAAAGTGTGATGCTCCAATCTTTAGGGTCGATTCCCTCTCTGTGGTATATATTTTGACTGAATAAGACTCCCTTACTTGGATTCCAAAAGATATCCCTTGTATCATATTTTATAGTTGCTGTAGGCGAAAAATAAAAAAAATCATTCTTACTATCTGGGCCAGAGAATTTTTTTGATTCGATCTCAAGACCAAATGATGTCTTAATAGCACTCCCAAACCATTTACCAAGATTAATATAGAGACTATTCACATCAATATCTTGTTCTAGAAAACTATGACCGTAAAGTGTTCGACCTAAATTAAAAGAAAGTGACACGTGGTCTCCGAACATCCATGGATCACTAAAACTTATACCATATGTATCTTCTCCTCCAAGGCTCCCGCCTACAGCAAATGATCGATCCCTTCCTTGAAAATTATTTATGATCCATAGGCCAACAACAGACCATCCAGTATCTTCACTATACGTGGGAAATGCCACGGGAGGTGTTCTTTGAATGGACTCAATGACAGTAAACATCAATATTGCAGTCTCATCCTCTAGGGGAACCACTTTCCAAGTTACCTCACTGAAGATGCCTAAATTATCAAGACGGTTCCTATCTTCTTTTGCTGTCGTGCTATCTAAGAATACATTAATGGGATGATGAATTTCACGTTCTAAAATAAAATCCTGGGTCTTGGTATTGCCTATATATTGTATAGATGATATCACTGGTTTGTAGTGATCTTGAGCATATACCGTTGTGAATAGTAGGGTAAATAAAAAAAGGCCTATATAAGGCCTTTTTTTAAGAATTATCTTTACCACGGATTATATATCAATTCCTTGTACCATTAATCGTTTCTTATACTCGATACCTTGCTTAGAATAGGTATCATCGATGGCTTTTTCCAATTTATCTGATACTTTTAAACTTTTTAATTCAACTTTTATATTTCGTTCATCTAGTTCGCGTACCTTATACGTGGAGCTAACATCTTCATATATATGCCAGACACCATCAAACTCTTTTGGAGTACCATATTCCATTAATACTTTATGCTTTATGATATCTGAAGATGCCAACTGAGGAAAACCAGTGTCCTTAAGTTTGACTTTCTTTGTAATACCCTGGAGAATAAAATGGGAATCGTTATTATTTGTTGTACTGTAAATAAAATCCACATTCACAAAATCAAGCATGATCAACTCATGTGTTAATCTTGAGGTATACTGGAACTCTACTGATGCGCGTTTAATTGGCAATACAAACCCTTCACGAGTCGTTCTATTATCATCATGGTATACCACTTCTACTGTTGTATCAGGAATAATAGATAGGACCGCAGGCAGATTAGACTCCCAAGGTGCTAAGAGTTCATCTCTAAAAACCCAACCGCTTGGAATACGTTTAACAGGTATAACAGATTCAATATTCTTTCTTGTCGTGACTTCTGTACTAGAGAAATCTTCTGTCATGTCGTCGTCTTGATTGCGCGCACTTTGCTGGTTACTGCTCTCTTTTTCAGCAGATTTCCTTGAGCCGAATAACTGTAAACCGTCCGCCTTTACAGGAACGATAAACAATAATGCTATCATGTATATAAGTATATTCTTCATAATCTAATTTTTTAACGGAATGATGTTACCTCGGAATATTTGGTACAATCAACCGCTATAATTTACCAAACTTAATACAATGTTGTATAAAAAAAAAGGCTCTCTATTTGGAGAGCCTTTTTTGAGTCTATTGACAAACAGTTATTTATTTACGTCCTCTAGCCATAGGAGAACGAGAAACATTACCATTTTTGTCTACGTAGTAAAGGTATCCTGATTCTCTAGTAACACCTGCATCTGCAACTTTTTCTGCGTTTCCGCCGCCTTTACCAGCACGAGCCATTTGTGAACGCCATACGTTACCATCTTTACCTAGATAATATAAATATCCCTTTTCTTTTGATACGCCAGTGTTGGCAACTACTTCAGCCATTTAAGACCTCCATTTTAGTTTTTATTGGTTCTTTGGTAGTGGATAG
>CAJVZI010000009.1 GCA_913020665.1 uncultured bacterium
ATCTCCCCCTCTATCTGATTATAGGAAAGATCAAGAAACATGAGATTGGAAAGAAGTGATATGTCTGCTGGAAGGTTCCCAGACAGACCCTGCTCTGACAGATCTAACTCATAAGTAAAAGCTATAGAATAACATTCTTCCCACAACTCTACCTCACCATCTTCACACTGCCCCCAAACAAGTGAAATGCTGGTTAGGATGATCATTATATATTTTGGCATGATGTATTTTACAAACGAACGGATGATCTTTCTATGATGCATATCAATATTTTGATCAGTCAATGGTCAATTCATCTGCTATAGGAAGCACACGGTCTGATCGTTTTTTCTGATCACGCTCATACTCTTTTATTAGAAACGCATATAGCACTACGCCAATAGCATAAAGAAATGCTGTAATAAGAAATATCTCAGAGTATCTGTAGTCTAAGATCCGTAGCCATTCAAATATCTTTGCACTGAAGAACCAGGATGCACTCCATAAACTTGAGCTTAATGCACTAATAAGCTCCTGATTATTCTTACCCACATAATTCATCATCAGCTCATTAGAAGCTGGATGAGCCATATGCATCAAAGGTTGCCGAAGTATATATGCACCAACGGCGATCAATACCGCATAAGAATAACTCGCATACATTTCGGTCATGGCCATGACAATTAAACAAATTATTGCCAGTGTCTGGACGACAACGATGGTCATCCAATATCCATATTTTTTCCTCAAGGTAGGCACCAAAAGAGAGAACATAAATACAAGCAATGCAGTAAAACTTCCGAGCAGGCTGTAATCACTAGATGTGAATCCAAAAATAGAATTAAAGAAAAGATTTACGAACGGTATGGTCAATCCAGCGCCGATCGATATAAGAATGAGAGGAGATATGGCCTTGAATATCAGTTTCCAGTCATATGTTTTATGAAGAGAAAAGATATCAACTCGTTTATCATCTTCCTGGGGATCGTCTTCCTTCATCTTTGCTACAAATCTAATAGCGCCCATACCTATGAAAGTTATGATCCACAAGATCCCTTGTTCATTGAACGAGATCGTCCATTTGGAGATGTTCAAAAATGATATCCAGTCCAATCCGCTTATAATAAGGCCGGAAAATATTGTAGCCAGAGACCAGGTCGCCGCACTGAGCGATAAGGCCTCTGTGCTATTATCTGCTGTGGTATTTCGTATAATGAATGGCAGGGAACAAACTCTCATGAGCATCATCCCTACTCCCCAACACAAAAATGATAGTTGGATCAAGGGTACGATCGAAAAATGGATCGACTCAATGATCATAGCGCTGGTAATGGGAACTATAATGGCAGCCAGTTTAAAAAATGGCTTTAGTCGTTTGCCTCTTATGTAAATACCCAATGGCAAGGCAAATGCCAGAGCACCAATGAATCTCAGTGAATTGAATGATGCGATCTCGGGGTCCGTGAACCCTTGTTTTCTAAGATATATATTCAAAATAAGGATAAATGCTACATGGATCAGACTTAAACTGAATTCCAAAAGGAAAAGCAAATGGATATTTCGAGGCAGCTCTCTATAACTGCGAAGAATATTTAATAACATATATTATCTGAGAACTTGACCGGAACTATATTTCATAAAAAGATCATATCGCTATTTTAGCTCATGGTAATCTACCCTTCATGTAGCTAACAAAAAACCCAACTAGTCAACGCTTTATACACATATTGGACTAAATTCATTTAAATTATTTTTGCTTAATTAGGAAAATTCATATTGAATGGTTTAGACTATTTCTTTCTTATAGGAGATTTCACGGTTGCTGTTGGACTTGTGATCGGATTTGTCCTCGCGTATAGAAATAAAAAGATATCCAATACTTATTATATCATGTTCTGGATAGGATGCCTGATCGGCTCTACCTGGGAATTTACCTTTTTATATCTTGGACCAGAATTTGTACACTCAGTAAAAGAATGGCCTTACGGACTTGGAGGCTGGCCAAGGAAAGTAAGTCATTCAATTTGGGATGGCGGTCTTTTTATGGTTGGTGTCTATCTATGCGAAAAGTATCTCAAAGGACCTTTGTTCCAAAGATTTGATAAGATCGAATTATTCATATTTAGTTCCTGGGGGATCTTTCAGGAGCTACTGGTAGAATATCTCTTTAATGGGAGGGTCTGGATCTATGAACCCTTGCCATGGAATCCAGTGATCATCCCAGCCCTACCAGGATCTGCGGCTTTATGCCCCGGTTATACGCTCATACCCCAGGCTGTCTGGGTTGTTGCACCCATTGTTTTCTATTTTATCTTTTTAAAAGTAACTGAGATCAATAAAGGGTGAACTATCTGGCCAGGGCACCCATGGGATCCCAAGGCTCCAGGCGAATTGCCTCTTCTTTCAAGAATAATTCTAAAAGTTCTTCTGGAAGACAACTTTTATGTACCACAACCTCATAGTTATACTCATCAAACCACTTATCGGTCATGATATGATAACCTTTGTCACCACCTTTGGTACCCCAACTATTCTCTACTCTCCATTTTGTAGGCTCATTCTTTGAATTAAGGTCCACGCCAGTAAACAACATTGCATGTGTCATTTGACTGTCTCCATACTCTAGTCGTGCTCCTTTATCCATACCAAATTTGAGATCATAAAAAGAGTCATAATCAAAAAGATCCATATCCATGACACCCAGATCCCTGTGAAAATGTTTGCTTACATCACAGCCAAACCAGACAGGATCATCATTCTTTAGTGAACGTATAGCGACCTCCTTCATCACCTGACTTTCCACATTTAAATATCTGATGGGATGTCCTTCAGCCACATTGCCTAAGTAATCCACAGTATAGACCTTATTGTATTCTTTATCCGACATTGGGCAGTTGATCAGGCATACATACTCATCTAATGCCAATCCTACATGATCCTTGTAAAATGATGCGGGCGTAAGACCTTCAAATCGCATAAAATTCTTTTTCTTATCACGGGTCTGCCAGTCAAAGGAATTTGGCGGGGTGCCTAGATGTATCGTAAGCATTTTGTATACCTCTTCCAGCATATCTGTCTTCTGCTGCTGGATATCTGACCCTGAGGCGCCACCATTTACAGCCGTTCTTAAAAGCATAGCATCTTCACGGAGCTTTCTGGTTATTAGGCGGTTCATATATCTAGAGTTACTAGAGGAATAGGACTCGGGCATCTCTGTTTGTGGAACGACACCGTATTTATCAACAAGATTGACCCACATGTCCCACTGACCACCATCCTGTATCGGGTTGTGTAATAGGTGCATTATGAGCCTGCTGTTCCATTCCTTATCAGCTGTTTCAATAATAGATTCTAGAAAGTAATTAGACTTCTCAAGCTTATCCCAGAACATGAAATAACTTTGTGAGAATTCGAAATCCTTCAAATTATATTTTCTTCCCAAATAGATACGAAAAAGATTTAGACCAGCAAACCCCCAGCATCTTCCGCTCGACTTTTGATTTGTAGTGGGCATTTCTCCAGACACCACATCTGAAAAGGAATGGTCAATACTGCGAAACTGGTCCCAGTCCATCGCTACCTCGAGCAGGTTATTGCGAAAGGTAGAATTTCTTGCTGACCTCACATGACCATCAGAGTTGGTCTTTTTATTAAATGAATCTATTGTTTTTATATCTATCGGGTTTCTCATAATGTTTGTTTTGGTTTAATGGTTATAATAAAAGAGTTACAACACTCATATACTAGCCAGATTCAGCAGATCATTTCAATAACAACATTTTACCTGTTTTGATGTTATTTCCAGCTTCTATGGTATAAAAATAGAGACCAGCACTAACATTCTGGCCATTATTATCCATCGCATTCCACTTTATTGACCTTTTTCCTGAATCCTGTCTTTTATCTAAGAGATCTTTCACCTTTCGTCCCATGACATCATAGACCAGGATCTTTACGTCACTTTCCTGCATTAATTCATAGCTGATATTGGTAATGGGATTGAATGGATTTGGCAAATTATCGATATCATTTATTACCGTATTGTCGATATCTTCCAGTGATCTTGAATCGGATCGATCATATAGCCTAAACTTTAAATGCTTTTCTGCATACGAATGTTTGATCGGTGTCACTATGATATCAATATCAGTATAGGGAGTATTACTGGTTTGCCAAGATGATAATACATTTAATGACAACTCTAATATATCTCCAGCGTTAATAATATCAGTTCCAGTTACCGCCTGAACCCATCTCTTATCATCCTTGATCTTATAGAAATAGGGCTGATCGTAATCGCTTTCATTCTTTATAGATACTACAATATTGGTTCCATCAATATGCATGATCCCATCAACACTTTCGCTTCCGGCCTTGATAGAAGACAATGGGTCAATAAGTACCGAAAAGGCATCGGGATGAATAGAGGGTATCCTAAATGCCCGATACCATGCGTAGTATGATGGGCCTCTGAGTTTCCATACTACCTCTTGGTCGTTGGTTACTTCAATGATTGTAGGATTATTTTGCGCCCCAAATGCATTACCCCTAGTGTATATCAATCTATTATTATTTCCCAACACCTGCATGCTGCCACCAGCACGACCAAAAAGTGTATTAGGTAGGCTATATGACCATATCATATTGCATACAGAGTCGCCAATGACCTCAAACTCAATTGCACGTGATATTCTTAATCCATGATCAAAGATTTGATTACTGATATTACCATTGTCAAATAGTGTAAAGTTTCCATTTTCTAATTTTTCAATATGATGCTGAAAATTGAATAAAAGACCATTTCCTATACATGAATCACCTGATGCTATATAGTCTGATGGTAGACCTATATTGTAGATCACCTCACCAGATGGATAATCTATTTTTGTAATGCGAGATAAATGCCGACTTGAAAGGTAAATAGAGCTTTCAAACTCATCAAAATAAATGCTATTTGAATGTGTCCAGTCATACTTCATTCGGATGTAAGCCTCTTCCCAAGTATGTCCATGCCTATCGTGGTCATCCAAAGAAAAATGATCAAATGGGTCCCAGCTCCAAACAATATTATTATCATGGTCGAACTCAATGATCTCCTGCCCATACCAGGGAAATTCATTTGTGGTATCGTCAGCTAAAAAGCCAAGATCCCGAAACTCTTCTGCTACAGATATATCCGAAGGAATAGGACCATTTGAAAATATATTACGTAGTGTAAAGAAGGTGTTTCTATCTGTCTCTTTTAATTCATGTGGATCTACCTCTTGGTTTGAACTCCAAAGGAAATCCATGTTGTAATTTATCTTTGTAGCAGTAAAGTCTGGAAATAAGTGATCACTATTACCATAAATAGCACCATATTGATCAACATGATTGATCTTAAAGCTATACTCTGCATCATTCCAGATCTCATTACCATGTCTATCTATCACTACAGTGTGACGAATGGGATTGGGTCCTCCCATCATTGTTAGACCGTCCTGTATTAGAGAATCCTGATAATTTGTAATATTAACAAAATGAAGTTTGGACTCTTTAGTGATAAATACCGAAGGTTCTGACCATTGAGTATAATCATTTGAATGTAATAACGCCCTCACTCGCCATTGGTAGATCTTATTCCAAAGGACGTTTGACCTATCAATAAAAAGATTTGTTTTTAGACTATCAATTAGACAAGTTGAATTAGAGTTAAGTTCTATTAATTCCAGTTGATAATGGGTCGCGTCTGGTTTCTGTTTCCACTCAAAAACAACATGGATATAATTCAACTCTTGGCCATAAGAAGGTCTTATGAGATCACCCAGGCAAATAGAATGATATAATATGATCAATATATTTTGAAATTTTAATAGCTTCATAGACTAAATTCGAACATCTATGGGTGAATAGTCATTTTCTGCCACCATAACTATCGCAGCATCAGAATAGAACCACTGTATATCTGGTTCAATACCAACGCGTCTTAGATCCAATCTGTCGGCCTCCCAACAACAAGCTATGGTATCACAGGATGGGTTTCTTCCACCTGTATGTCCTGCACAGGCTTTGTAAAGTATATCCAATTGAGATTCCGTTAAATCTAACAGGCTCTTGTTTTTAACAGCATATTTAGCGCCTCGAAGGCCATGCCCATCATCCCTATGGTCATTGACTCTCATACAATCATGAAAATATGCAAAGTGAGAGATAACATCAGGGTCTCCATCATTGAACTGAGAAAGATACAATCCATTCTTCTCCACTGTTCTCCAATGTTTAAAACCATGAATGGGGCTATGGAATGACTTAGAGTCTCTTTGCAACTGGTTGACTAACTCCTTATTGGTTTCCCAGAGATATTTCAAAAAAAACTGATCAATCCTTATTTAAATGCTTATCATATAATTGATAGTTTTCTTCATCAAAACAGCAAAAGACTATCTCTTTTAATTTTCGCCCAGATATCTGGTGCTGTCTAACAGCTGCTATTGCTGTCTCTGCTGCTAGTTCTTTTGGATAACCAAAGATACCCGTACTTATGTTTGGAAATGCAATGGTCTCGATGTCATAGTGTGTAGATAATAATAATGATTTTTTATAGCAATTGAATAAATATTGATTCTCGCCGTTATCTCCTCCATGCCAAATGGGACCAACTGTATGAATGACATATCTTGCTTTGAGATCATATCCACTCGTAATTCTGGCCTCTCCTACGCCACAATGACCAATCCTTTTACATTCTACGGCAAGCTCTTTTCCTGCCGCTTGATGAATCGCACCGCAAACACCACCGCCAGGCATTAGATCTTCATTTGCTGCATTAACAATACAATCAACATCTGATCTTGTGATATCTCCTTTGACCAAATTCATATATTAGATCCTTAATAACATAGATTACATACCAATAAGTTTATTCAATTCAATTGCTTCCTCAACATCTTGTACTGAAATATCATCAGAATTTTCTTTAGATGGATGCATTGCCGTATTTCTTTTTCTCCATATTTGATCTACTTTTTTTCTCAAATGAGGGTCTGTATCTGCTACTTCCATTAGCTTAGCTAGTATATTGCCTTTTTTTGCAGATTGCACAAGCTCATCTAACCTGCTTTGTTGCACTTTTTTTGAAACCTGATTCCACATATTCCTTTCCAGATACCGCATGGCAAGAATCAATGCTAATCCAGGATCTTTTTCCTTTAATATTTTTGACTTAAGGTCATCATTTATATTCTCTCCCCATAACTCATTAAGAAGATTCTTAACACGTAAATGCAATATATGAACATCATTTAAATACTCACTCCATAGCTCATCAGTTAATTTTTTATCATATTCAGGTATTTTATACCGAAGTTGATGTATGGTCCAGAGTGACTTCTCCATATCAAAAACTCCCATTTTAAATTGACCTGAAAGCTTCTGAATATCATCAAAATAGGATAATAGAGTTTCAACCTTATCACTGCTCCTTCTAAATCCAATCATATGTTCAGGAGGTGGGGCAATGATACAATATTTTTCTGGAATAAGAAAAGCAAGGATAATCGATACGATCTCTATATTTTTTATCATACCCACCATATTCTTTATCAAATTCCGCTCAGCATCCTTAACGTTGTTATTCTTATATACAAATTTTAGATCATCTTTGATTTTTTTAACCAAATCGCTGATTTGCTCATCATTGGGAACACCCCAGGTTCTTGAATAATTCCAACTTTCATCAGAAAAGATCTTCTGAAGATGCTTTGGTGTTAGATTAATGCAAGCCTTTGTTCTTTTTAAATATGATTCTAAATCAGAGTGAAATGCCTGCCTTCCATAGCACTCTATATATACTTTATTAAATAGCTTGGATGATAATTCAGGGTATTTATTGAACATATTACTATGCCTTTAAATTGCTATTATTGTACAAAGTATTTTTAGAAATAATCAATTTTTAATATAGTTCAATAATCTTTCACGAATAATACTCAGGTCATTTTGTCTATCTCTAGTCAACCTCTTTGATGATGTATGAGCAAATTCGCTATAATCCAATTCAATAAGGGTAATACCATTCTCTGGTAATACATCTCTTCTTCTCTGATCGTATATCATTCTCTGTTTCCCCCTACTTACCCCACTGACAGTCTTTTTATTATCAAAAAACTTTACTTCTTCTGAATGCTGTTTCTCCCGGTATTCAATAACCAGGTTTAATGGTTTATAGTATGCATCAACCGGCAATTTTGTACCTGCATCACCTTTTAGAAATTCAAACCGATGCTGCCTTGAAGCTGTTATTCCAAGCAGCTCATCACAAAGATCTATCACGTAACTTTCGTCTGTTGTCTTTCTAAATCTTTTTTGAATTGTTTTAACTTTAATTTGCTCTACAGTCTCTTGCATACTGATTCCATCATCTTCAATAATTACGTTATTAATAAAATCAGATTGGTTATATCCACCACCTAACCCAAAATCAGTTGCATAAAATCCCATCCTTCTAATTTTCGCCCTGATTTTCTTTTGTTTAGCGCTATCAGACTGAAGTTTTTGACCAATTAGTTCAATTATTATGTCAGCTTCAATTTTTGAAAATTTCTTTTTTCCTTTCACTGCCTAACTCTATTTATTCAAGCTGAAATTTACCCATCACATCATAAACAAAAAAACCCCGCGAATGCAGGGTTTTAAAATAAAAGAATATGTTTGTGGAGCTGAGCGGGATCGAACCGCTGACCTCATGACTGCCAGTCATGCGCTCTCCCAACTGAGCTACAGCCCCAAAATATATATTTTTACTTTATTGGTCAGGTCCATCTGGTTTCCCAGATTCATATAATTTTCTGGAAGCCAGATTCAGTGGCGCTTTCACAAGTTTATCCACTGAGATCATTGCGAACATAGATCCTGTTGTAGGGTGTATGGCCACCATATCATGATATTCATAAGCATCATCGATATCAACCAGTTTCAGATCCGCATTATTCATATGCGTAAAACCAAACTGTCCTTTGTAGTTGATCTTATACCATTCGTCCTCATCTTGAACATGCTCGAACATATCTCCTTGGCTGGCAATACCTACAATAGATCCATTTGGACGGCTACGGATATGGGCCTTATACGCTTTGATGGCCACATCATATTTAGGTTTCAACTGCTTGACGCCTTTGATCTTTACAGATTTAAAATTAGCCTTGAAGGTCCTTGCCTCTTCACGAGGAACGGATATCTGATATTGTGTATCACGAAGGATCACAGGAAACGTCTCATTCTCTGGGTTATATCGCCCTATATCCGTAGGGGTAAATTCCACTGGAGAAGAAGATTCTGCCATGATATTCTCTATGACAGATGTCGTCTTTAATTCTTTTTCTTTTGCTACCTGTATCCGCTGGGCCTTTTTGATATCCATCTTCTGACTGGTCATCTGAACGATCTCTTTCATGAGCTTTACCTGTTCAGATACTCGTGATTTATATTCATCAGCCGTTTCAAATTCATCATGAGGAAGAAACATTGCAGGGTTTGCATCTGTTGCAAGCTCATAGACAGTCTTGACCCGAATGAAATTGGAATATGGATCATCTTTTTTCTTCGTCTTATTCTGAGTTGTTTTTGGCTTCGCTACTTTGTTCATGGCAGCTACATTCACCTTATCCTGCTTCTCAGGAGATCTTTTATTTCCCTTAGAAGCAATGACTGGAGCCTTAACGGTCATTTGCGCCTGTTTATTATTCCCCATATTGACAGGAGCTTTGACGGTCAAAACATACTCTGGTTTTTTACTAAGGTTATCATCAACCTTAACGGATGCACCTGTTTTTTGCTTTTTTGCTACCGCATGCGCAGGCACTTGTGGTTTTATACCACCACAGCCATTGATCATTGCAAGGATCACAATGGATATAGAAATTTTTGATATATTATTAATATTCATAAACAATACTCTTCTTAGAGGTCTTTGACACAGCGGAAACCAAAATTGGTATCTCTGTAATCAGGTTTAAGTTTATAACGCCTTGAAACATTGCAAAACACATCATTACTGAACCAGGAACCGCCTCGTACTACTTTCTCGGTTCCGTAGTCTGGTCCTTTCGGGTTTTCTGTTTTGGCGATCTGAAAATAGTCGTCATGGTACCAGTCTGAGCACCATTCCCATACATTACCACTCATATCATAGATACCAATGGCATTTGGCTTTTTCTTACCTACAGGCTGCTTACTCTGTGTATTCGCTAGGTACCATGCCACATCATCAATTCTGTTCGATCCTGAATAGCTCTGGTTACCTTTTGCATAGGCACCACCCCGAGCTGCATACTCCCACTCTGCTTCTGTTGGTAATCGTTTACCGACCTTTCGAGCGTAAGCAATTGCATCAAACCAGGAAACATTTTCTACAGGACATTCCATGCATCCCGTATAGTCGGACGCATACTTACCCATGACATGCCTGTATTCTCTTTGGGTGACTTCCGTTGCATCCATTAGAAAACTATCTAATTCAATAGAGTGCTCTGTTCTTTCTTTCTTCTTACCATCTATACCGGTACGTGTAAATTTCCCGCCATCAACATATACCATTCCTTCTGGTATGGTAACCACACGAAAGTTAATTATCTTACCGATGATAAAATCTTTGTCGATCAGAAGCCAATTGATCTCATTATTCTTGCCTGGCAAAACATTGGATCCTAGGTCACCTTCTGCATCCTTGATGACAGAATAGGTCTCTCCATTATCTGTAGAGAAAGTAAGGGCAACCTCATCGCCTCTATAGAGTTTTCCTACCATATCATACTGGACAGTTATTGAAAGGCCATCCTGTTTGGCTCGAACATTCTTAAAAGTTTGTGCTGAAACCACTGCAAAAGAAAGCAGCGTCAGTATCAGTATATATTTTTTATTCATAATAATCAAATTTGTAAGGAATTACTTAAAAGTGCAAACAAAATTAACATTTAAGATCATTAATCTTAAAATAAAATATAAAATTATTTAATTCTTCTAAATATAATAATATTAATATTTATAACTTATCTTTAAAGAACTCTATCATCTTTTTATAGACATGTTCTCTAGCGCCACCACCATAGATACCATGACTCCGTGCTGGATATTGATACCATTCCACATCTTTTCCTGATCTCAGCGCTGATTGCACGAATTGGATCGTATGTTGTGCGTGGACATTATCATCCTCCGTGCCATGCATTAAAAGAATGCTTCCTTCCATTCTATTCATCCAGGATATTGCACTGGTTGAATCGTAACCTGCTTTATTCTCCTGCGGCAGACCCATGGAACGCTCTGTATAGGCTGTATCATAAAGCCTGAAGTCGGTACAGGGTGCGATCGCAACACCTGCTTTGAAATATTTCGCATTTCTGGTGAGCATCAGACAGGTGAAATATCCTCCACCACTCCAGCCCCAAGCACCAATTCTCTCAGGATCTGCATATCCATTATCCACAAGATAGTTGATTCCTGCGATCTGGTCGAGTGCGAGATATTTTGACATATCACCATAGCTTAGATTCTTGAATTTTTCGCCTCTACCACTCATACCACGAGTATCCATTGAAAATACAATGTAACCTTGTTGCGCGAGATATTGATCCCATGTAGAACCCCAGCGGTTCCAGACGATCTGTGTACCTGGCATTCCGTACCCATGAATAATGACCGGGTATTTTTTACTTTCTGTGTAATTAGGAGGCAATATAAGCATCCCATCCAAGGTTGTTGTACTATCTAGCGATGGGAAATGCACTATTTTAGGACTGGACCACTCATATTCTACAAACTGCTTAATATCTGTTTCACCTAGCACTCTTACTACTTTTCCTGTCCTTAATTCTCTTAGAAGTATTTTCCTAGGTAGTTCTACATTTGAATAAGTATCGATAAAATATTTTTTCGACCCTGTCGTTCGGACAATATGGCTACCTTTTTCTGGTGTGATCAGTTTTAGATCAGTGCCATCATAGCGAATGGAATATAGCCTTCTCTCAAACACAGTCTCCTTATTACCAATGAAATAGATCAACTTATTTTCTTCATCAATATGTGTAATGCTTGATACTTCCCATTTTCCTTCGGTAATTGGCCAGGTTCTAGAGCCAGAATGCTTGGACATCCAGATATGTTTATACCCAGAATTCTCTGATATCCATACGATCTTTCCATCATTTAAAAATCGTATTTGTTCATGATTCTCAAGCCAGCCATCCGGGTCGGATTCTGATAAGACCTTTACAGACCTTCCGGTAGCACGATCTGCAACATACATATCCCAGTTCTTCTGCTTACGGTCCATTTTCAGAAAGGCAACTTTTTCTTCATTGACCCACTCCATCCAAGGTAGGTAATCATAGTCAACATTTGCACCCTCTACCCATTTCCTTCCCGCACCCTTGATCCGGATAATACCGATCTTTAATGTAGGATTGGTCTCACCGGCTTTGGGATAACGTATCTTCTCTATAGATGGATACTGACCCAGCTCATTGATCATTGAGAATTCTGGAACCATAGACTCATCCTCTTCCCAATACGCGATAGATTCACTATTAGGAGACCATCTATATCCATCATATCCTGTTAGTTCTTCTTCATATAGCCATCCAAAATGTCCATTAGAGACAGTTCCAGAACCTGTAGTAGTGAGCTTTCTTTCACGACCACTTTCAAAGTCGTGCATATATAAATTATTGTCCTGCCTGACATATGCCACTCTTTTACCATCGGGAGAAAATTTTACATTTCTAAGGTTCTTATTATTATCTGTAAGTGGAAAAAATCTTTTTTGAGTTAGATCATAAACAAAATAGGTTGATATATGAGAATACCTCCATATTTTCTTAGAGTCTGTTCTTATGAGCAGTCTCTGGCCCGTCTTTGAAATTGTCAATCCATCTACGTGAATATCATTTCCACGCCAATTAAATGCTAGGCTGTCTAAGAATAAGGTAGTATCTGCTTTGACAAGATCTACTTTGAACCATTTTCTCCAATCATCTCCTCTACCACGGATCAAAACAGCATCCTCATTTGGAAATGGTATGGTCCACCCAATAGAAGCGGTTTTAAAAGGTGAATTAAGTACTGCCTCTTCATAAGTAAGCCAAACTGCCTGCACAGAACTCAATAATAAGAAAAGAATGAGAACAATCCGGGTCACTTTAGTTCCTTCTTCACTATGTTTAGAAATTCAACCATCATTTCAAAACTAAGTCTACCCGTATTGACATTTCTAGGGCTAGGATGGAAAGCACCAAATAGAATGAGCCCATTTGGTAATTTGTAACGAACACCATGCCCAAATTTATAATCTTTCATTTTAAGTGGGTGTGTTTTCCTCACAAACCTCAAACAGGAATCAAAACCTACCTTACCAAGACCCAAAACCACCTTTAATTGTTTTAAAAACAGAAATTCTTTCGCCAAGAATGGTTCACAGTTCTCCTTTTCCTGGGCGGTGGGCTTATCCCCAGGAGGAACACACTTAACAGCTGGAGTGATATAGCCATCAAGCTTTAGGCCATCATCTCTATGGTCAGAATTGGGTTGATTTGCCAGCCCTACATGGTGAAGACATCTAAATAAAAAATCAGCAGATTTATCACCTGTAAATACTCTGCCGGTCCTATTCCCTCCATGAGCAGCTGGAGCAAGACCTAGTATCAAAAATTTAGCATCAGGTTCCCCATACCCAGGTACAGCCTTCCCCCAATAATCCCAATCTATATATGACCGTCTTTTCTCTCTAGCGATCTTCTCTCTAAAGTCAACTAAACGTTCACATTTTTTACATTCAACAATGGTTTTTTCAAGTTCGACCAGGCTCATCATTCAGAGGTGAGAAGTACCTTACCAAAATTTTTCCTATCACCAATATACTGATGGGCATCCGATGCCTGTTCTAATTTAAAAACGGAATCGATAACAGGGTCGATCGTTCCATCTTCAAGCCAATCAAAAAGTACCTTACCATACTCCGCCACAAGATCTTTTCGTTCCCTGATCATTCCCAAATGGAATCCAAATGCTCCCTTATTTTTCATCATCATATCTCTTGGACTAAAGCTGGGCATTTTTAAGAACTTGGGTAGTATTTTCAAATAACTCCTTTTTGGCCCAGTTACTGCGGTAGAAAAACCATACGCGCCTACCCTCCCAAACTCGGACAAACAAGCATAGCTCTTTGCAAGCTCCTTTCCTCCTAAGGAATCCATAACAAGGTCTACTCCTTTACCATGGGTCATTTCCATGGCTCTCTCACTAAAATCCTCCGATTGATAATCGATCAGATGTTCGACACCTAACTCTCTTATTTTAGAATGTTTGCCTGCGGATGCGGTGCCAATGATCTTTGCCCCGATCTTATTTGCTATCTGCAATGCAGCAATACCAACTCCACCACCGATTCCATGTATGAGTATAGTTTCATCTTTTCTCAAACTACCCTGGTGTATCATCATGAAGTATGCCGTTAAATAGTTGACAGGTATAGCTGCAGCAACATTTAGCCATTTATCATCAATGACAAATAACTGTTCTGCGGGTACATTTACATGACTAGAATAGCCCCCTGATCTACAGAAACCAACGACCGCCCTTCCAACCAATGATCGATTTTTTTCTGACCCAGACTTAGAAACAACGCCAGCGATCTCCATTCCAAGTCTATACGGGGGTTTGAGTCTTGTGGTATACAAACCCATACGACTCATGATATCAGCAAAGTTAATTCCAGAGTATTTTATTTCTACCAATACCTCTTCTTCAATGGGGTCAGATATAGACGTGGTTCTAAGTTCTAGAACATCTGGACCACCATGGCGAGTGATAAATACGGATCGACAATCATTCATAATCAGGCCTGTAGTTTAAAACTTCTTGCTCATTGTTTCATCAAATACCAAAGTATAAATTTGCCAGCAAAATTCTTAAGTAATATTTAAAAATTTATAGTAATAACCTCATGAAGGGACTTTTATGGCATTAATGACATCTATGCGCGAGAGAATGCACGTGGTACTATGGGCTCTACTCGCTCTTTTTCTTTTAAGTATGACCATAGGTGGTCTAGTTGGTGGTGCAAATATCATTGACCAGCTATTTGGCAATGTAAATCCTCAGACGACCATTGCACGTATCAATGGTGAGAACATATCGCCTGATAATTTTAATAATCGTGTCAGTCAGCAGCTTCAGAATTCTCGAAGCGCTGGACAAAACATAAATGATTTTCAGCTCAAGCGTGCAAGGGATGCAGCGTGGGATCAATTATTACAGGATGTTCTTGTATCGCAGGCAGTAGAAAGGCTTAACATCACTGCGTCTGATGAGGAAGTGATGTTCCACCTTGAGAATAACCCTCCTCCATTCCTAACCCAGAATCAATCATTCCAAACAGATGGTAGTTTTGATATGAGCAAATACCTACAAGCGCTTGCAAATCCTGATGGGAATGAATGGGCTCCTATTGAGTCATTTATGAAAAATACTTTTATTCCTAACTATAAGCTTCAAAAAATGTTAGATGAAAGCATCGTTATTACTGAAGACGACATTAAAACAGAGTTTATCAAGAGGAATATAAATTTCACCTTAACTGGGGCACATATTACTGATGCCCGTGTGGCAAAAGAAGATGCGAAGGCAACAGAAGAAGAACTCAAAGCAGAATATGAGAAAACAAGGTCGGACCACACACATGAAGGTCTAAGGTCGATCACATACGTATCATGGAAAAAAGAACCTTCTTCTCAAGATACCAACTCAGCAAAGGTCCTTGCAACCAAGTTAATGAAAAGGGCAAAAAGTGGTGAAGATTTTTCTGCTCTTGCAAATGAATATTCGATGGATCCTGGCAACCAGAATGTGAAAGGTGGTGATTTGGGTTGGTTCAAACAAGGCAGGATGGTTGAGGCATTTGATGAAGCAGCTTTCAAAGCAAAGAAAGGCGAAATAATAGGTCCTGTTGAATCAAACTTTGGCTTCCATGTTATCTTTGTGCGGGATAATCGCAAGGATGAAAATGGTGACAAAGAGGTTCTTGCGTCTCACATATTGATCAAGACGGAGATGTCACCTTCCACTCTTGCCAATTTAAAAAAGGATGCAACACTTTTTAGCTACGATGCACAGGATGATGGATTTGATAAAGCAGTATCAGATCATGGACTAGCAACTGCTTCATTTGAAAAATTTGATGATAGTGGATATTCTGTAACCGGTTTAGGGGGCCTTAGAGCCGCTATACGATTTGCATTTAATGCTAAATTGGATGGTGTGTCTGATATTCTTGAGAATAATCAATATTTTGTGGTCTGCAAACTTGATTCGATCATACCAGCAGGATATAAAGATTATGAAGAGGTTAGATCACAGATAGAGCTAAGACTAAATAGAGAAAAAGTAAGACAAGCTACGCTCGAGGAAGCAAATAATTTACTGATCAAGCTTTCTACTTCCGATATGACCCTGAAAGAGTTAATAGAGAGTGAACAGAATATTGATGGCTTTAAAGAAGAATCCAAAACACTATTGCAAGGATTCCAAACCATAGGAAGGAGTCATTTTGTTAATGGTGCGCTCTTAGATTCTGAACCAGGGAAAATACTGGGACCACTTGAAACAAACCGTGGACATACTATTGTAGAATTGATCGATATCGCAGAATTTGATTCAACAGCGTATGAAGACCAGAAAGAAAAACTGCGGGAGCTGATCTTTACTCGTAAGCAAAATGGTTACTTCCAGGCCTGGATGGATGAATTGAAAGAAAATGCAGATATCGTAGATAATAGAAAATTCTATTTTTAGAATTATTTCAAACCGATAAGCATCATTCTTTTATATTCTACTTTTTTAATTTTAAGTAAATTTCATTCTCAATTTATTTAATAGTTGAATGCCATCTTTAAAATGCATAAAAACTAGATAATGGCCATCCTAAAAACAAAGATCGATCCGAAATCTGAAAAGTTCAAATCAAATTATGATCATCATAGCCATCTATCTGATAAACTATATTCTGATCTAGATGAAATTAGAAAGATGGGCCCCGCACATCGAGTGGAAAAACATAAAGCACGTGGTAAACTAACAGCAAGAGAACGCATTGAGATCTTAAAAGACCCTGGAAGTGACTTCCTTGAATTTTCAGAATTTGCAGCTTATGAGGTATACGATGACCACGTACCTGCAGCAGGCATCATTACTGGGATCATTGAAGTGTCAGGTCACTACTGCATTGTTATAGCAAATGATGCTACAGTAAAAGGTGGAACCTACTACCCTCTCACTGTAAAAAAGCACCTTAGAGCACAAGAAATAGCATTTGAGAATAGATTGCCATGTATTTACCTAGTTGATAGTGGAGGTGCATTCTTACCTAAGCAGGATGAGGTATTTCCGGATCGCGACCATTTTGGTAGGATATTCTATAATCAGGCCAGAATGAGCGCTGAAGGGATACCACAGTTTGCAGCTGTCATGGGTTCGTGCACAGCGGGAGGTGCATATGTGCCAGCGATGAGCGATGAAGCAGTTATTGTCAATAAAACTGGAACAATATTCCTTGGTGGCCCTCCACTGGTCAAAGCCGCTATTGGAGAGACTGCTACTGCAGAGGAATTAGGGGGTGCAAAACTACATACCAGATTAAGCGGTGTAGCCGATCATTTTGCTGAGAATGATCAAGATGCGATTGATAAACTTCGATCAATAATCGATCATTTACCAGTTATAGAAAGATCAAAGAATGATTTTCATGAGCCTAAATATGATCAAAAAGAACTGCTTGGTATTTTAGAAAAAAGTCATCGAAAACCATTTGATATTCATGAGGTAATAGCCAGAATAGTAGACGACTCAAACTTTGAAGAGTTCAAATCAGACTATGGCAAAACTCTTGTAACTGGTTTTGCAAAAATTGGTGGATCGCCTGTAGGCATCATAGGTAATAATGGCGTTCTTTTCAGCGAGACTGCACTTAAGGGTGCACATTTTGTCGAGATATGCTGCCAAAGAAAGATTCCCCTGCTATTCTTGCAAAATATTACTGGATTCATGGTTGGTAAAAAAGCAGAAGCAGGTGGGATTGCTAAAGATGGAGCGAAAATGGTCCAAGCAGTCGCTACAGCTAATGTTCCAAAGCTAACAGTTATCATAGGTGGAAGCTTTGGGGCGGGTAATTATGCAATGAGCGGTCGTGCTTATCAACCTAGATTCCTCTGGATGTGGCCTAATGCAAGAATATCTGTTATGGGTGGTGATCAAGCAGCTGGTGTTATGGCCACTATAAAATCTGATCAGGCAAAGCAGACCGGTAAAGAACTTTCCACTGCTGAGTTAGAAGAATATAAAAAACCTATTCTTGAAAAGTATGAGAATGAGGGTAACCCTTATTATGCTAGTGCAAGACTTTGGGATGATGGTGTTATCAGTCCAGTTGATACTAGAAAGGTCCTGATCTTTGCACTTCAAGCTATTAAAAATAATCCCATACCTGATACACAATTCCCTGTTTTTAGAATGTAAATAGTACATTCATGCATCATAACAAGGATATGAGATTAAACATCCTTATGGTAATAGCTATGCTGACATGGGGACTATCATGGACGAATGCTAAAATTCTTGGTCAGTATGCGGATGCTCCATTGATCATGGTCTGGAGGTTCTTTTTTGCTTCTTTGTCCTTTGCGCCTTTCCTAAAGCTAACAAACGATTCTTTACAATTAACAAAAAAAAATATTTATTTCATTTTAGGTAATGCTCTATGCATGGTCTCCTATAACTACTTTTATTTCAAAGGGACGCAGATCGGACTTGCTGGCGCTGGCGGTGTTCTTGTTACGACTCTAAATCCGATCTTAACTGCTTTATTTGCTAACTTAATATTTGGTTCTATCATGCAAAAGAAGGACTGGATTGGCCTTGGGCTGGGACTCATAGGTGGTGCATTTATTATCAGAATATGGGAAATGGATATATCTCAAATGGTCCAATCAGGAAATTTTTTCTTTATTTCAGCATCCCTGTCATGGGTTTGTGTTACTATAATAACATCAAGGTCTAAGGATACGATTCCATTCATGGCTTATAGTTTTTGGAGTTTTACTTTCGCATGTTTATTAAGTATCCCAATATCAATGAATGAAGATCTTCTGATCATATTTAATTTTGACCATATCTTTTGGTTAAACCTTTTTATGTTATCAGTTTTAGCAATGTCATTTGGTACTTCTATCTATTTTCTTGCTTCTTTGCGCTTAGGTGCAAAAAGATCTAGTTCTTATATTTTTCTAGTGCCATTAACTGCAATGGGATTTGCCATGTACCTTCTATCTGAACCTCTACTCCTATCCACTTTAATTGGTGGTATTTTGGGAATTATAGCAGTCTATTTGATAAATAAAGAGTAATTAGATAACTAAAGGATACACAATGGTCATCAATCAATATACATATTCAAAAATGTTAATAAAGGAACACAATTTTCTCGTTCCTTTAGACTATGATAATGAAGAGGATAAAAAGATATCAATTTTTGTAAGGGAAATAGTAGATGAGGAATATGGAAATAAAGGCCTCCCCTATCTAATTTTTTTTCAAGGTGGCCCAGGATATGAGTCACCAAGACCTATTACAAATTCAGGATGGATCAAGAAAGCTAGTCAAAAGTATAGAATATTATTACTAGATCAAAGAGGCACAGGTTTAAGCACGCCTATATCACAAGAATCATTATCTGGCATGGATGATGAAGGAATAGCTAAATATCTGACCTTTTTCAGAGCTGATAATATTGTAAGAGATGCTGAACGAATTAGAGACAACCTCATAAAGGATGGTAAGTGGTCGGTTCTAGGGCAAAGTTTTGGCGGATTTTGTGCAACTCATTACCTATCATTCTATCCCAATAGTTTAGATCAAGTTTTTATTACAGGTGGACTACCTCCATTAAAAGCACATCCAGATGATATTTATCGTGCAACATACAAAAGGGTGATAGAAAAAAATAAATTATTATACAAAATTTTCCCTCATGCAAAGAAGAATGCCAGGCGCATTGCTGATCATTTGATAGAAAACAAAATACACCTTCCAAATGGAGATCAATTAACTATAGAAAGGTTCCAACAGCTTGGCTTAAGCCTTGGTTTTAGTGATGGTATGGCAACTCTAAATTATTTATTTGAGAAGGCATTTATAAATAAAGATCTATCCTATTCATTTTTAAAAAATGTTCTTTCACTACAAACTTTTGACACCAATCCTATTTTCAGTATTTTGCATGAATCCTGCTACGCACAAAATTTCTCCACAGACTGGGCAGCAAATCGAATTTTGGGAGAATTCCCAGAGTTTGAAATTGATAGAAAAGACGAAATATATTTTACAGGAGAAATGATCTACCCCTGGATGCTAGATAAATATCAATCGCTGGCACCTTTTAAGAAGGCAGCAAATTTTCTAGCTAAAAAAAGTGATTGGCCTATGCTATATGATGAACAAAGATTAAAAAATAATAAAGTTCCCATAGCTGCAGCGGTCTACACAAACGATATGTATGTAGACAGGGAGTATTCCATGGAAACAGCAAGTATTATTCCAAATATCAGTATATGGGAAACAGATATATTTGAACACAATGCATTACGAAGTAATGGTGAAAAAGTATTGGATTCACTCTTTTCCAGGGTAATATAAGTTACATATTATCTTGAATCGTATTTAATACAAGATCTGGAATCCTTATTGCTCGTCCTGATTGGTTCATAAAAGCATGGACTGTATAACCTTTGACCAACAATTCATTTGAATGGTCCTTATATACATTATAATCTATTTTTAATCTTGCCTTTGGAATATCTAGAATAGTTGTTTTGATGATCAGGTCCTGCTCAAACTTTGCACCTTTTGAATATTCACAGTGACTTTCTATTACTGGCAGTTGTATACCCTGATTTTCTATAGACGTAACATCCAATCCAATTGAGTTTAATAATTCCGTACGGGCTTCTTCAAAATATTCAAAGTATCTTGAATAGTACACAATACCCATCTGGTCTACATCTTTGTAATAGACCTTAACTGGATGGTCATATTGTATCATTAAACTTCTTTAAAATATCCAAGCGCATCATATTTTTTTATCCTATTATCTAAGAATTTTTCAGGTTTTATCTTAGAAAGTAATTCTACCTCTTCTATCAAAGCTTTCTTCAGTAGATCTGCTGAGGATTCAAAATCACGGTGTGCCCCCCCATTAGGTTCTTCAATAATTCTTTCACATATTCCCATTTCTTCGAGATCTGTAGGGATAGGTTTTAGAGCCTCTGCTGCATCTTCAGCTCGTTTTGCATCTCTAAATAAAATAGATGCACATCCCTCCGGGCTAATAACAGAATACCATGTATTTTCCATCATTAACATTTTATCACATACTCCAATACCTAATGCACCGCCACTAGCGCCTTCACCAATTACTACACTAATGATCGGAACCTTTAAAGATGACATTTCCATTAAATTACGTGCAATAGCTTCGCCTTGCCCTCTTTCCTCTGCTCCAATTCCAGGATAAGCACCGATCGTATCCATAAAAGTGATAACAGGAAGTCTAAATTTTTCAGCTAGTTTCATGATACGCATTGCTTTGCGGTATCCCTCTGGACGCATCATACCAAAATTTCGGAATAGATTTTCTTTTGTATTTCTTCCCTTTTGCTGTCCGATCCATGCTATTTTATACTCATCCATATGCCCAATACCAGCAACCACGGCATGATCATCCATATAGTGTCGATCACCGTGTAACTCTATAAAATTATTAGAGAAATAATTAATATAGTCTAATGAATACGGACGATCTGGATGTCTAGCTAATTGAATACGCTGCCATCTTGTTAATCCCGAATAAATATTTTGAATTAAGGCAGCACGCTCTTCCTTTAAATTGGTTAAAGATTGAAGATCATTTTTACTCGGATCAGTTAAAGAACTCAAAGATATGATCTGATCATCGAGGGCTTTTATTGGTTTTTCAAAATCAAGATAGTAATTAGACATGCGAATTATGGGTAGTTTTTATCTAGCTCATATAAAATGGTGAGTCCGAGTAACATAGTAAGGGAGAATACAACATTTGCAAAAATGACAGGTAAATTTAAACATAAATAACCGACCATACTCATAACTAAGGATATGCCATGTAATATGAGTACGGAATGATGAATTGGTATTCCTCTAGATGATAAACGATGGTATGTATGATCACGAGATGCTTTATAAATCGTCTTATTCCTTCTGAGCCTTGATGAAACAACTAAGATCAGATCAAACAAAGGCACATAAAATATCAATATAGGTACAAACCAAGTGGAAGATTGTATTCCTGTATTTGGATTATAAACTATGGCAGTTGCTGCTAATAAGAATCCTAGGGTTTGTGCTCCAGAATCGCCTAAAAATAGCTTAGCAGGGTATGAATTAAAAAAATATAATCCAATGCAGATACCCAATAGTATAGCACAAAAGTAAATAATAACTATCTGCCCCGTAGTTAATGAGATGACTAAAAAGAATGCGGCTGATAAGCCACTCAATCCAACAGACAGTCCATCAGAACTATCTATAAAATTGAATGCATTTGTCAATGTTACCACCCATAAGATCGTTATCAAGAGATTAAGCCAATTATCTAAATTCGACCCAGTCCTATAAATGAATTCAGGAGAATCAAATATATTGACCTGCACACCTAAATAGATCAAAACTATAGCTCCAATGATCTGGCCTATCAACTTCAGTGTTGGTGTAAGATTTATATAATCATCTATGAGACCAAAGATACCGATTATACAGCCTGAAACTAGTATTGCTTTTATCTCTGTATCTTGCCACATACCTGTAATGATCATCATTATGATCATAGTGTCTATCAATACAACTCCCCCCGTAAGTGGCACCGCATTGCTATGATTTTTATGCTCAGCGCTCCCTGGAATGTCCATCAATCCTACCCGTGGTGCTATTTTAATACTAAACCATCCTAAAACGACTGATATCGTAATGCTACCCAAAAGTAAAAGCATAACATTATCCATGTTTTGAAATTGTTCCATTTATTTTTTGATCAAATATGTGATTTGAGTAAATATGAGCTTAGCTATCATTATTATTAGGTAGAATATGTTAAAAATATTTGGATAATCATTAGCAAAATGTTTATAAAAATAACGTACATATGATCTATGCCATTCAAAAATGGCCCTAGATCTTACCGAATGAGATCCACCCTGCCCTCCTATGTGTTTTACAATTGATTCAGGATAATAATAGATCTTCCATCCATTATTCTTGGCAGTTAAACAATAATCAGAGTCTTCCTGATAGGCAAAATATTGCTCGTCAAAATAACCTATATCATCAATGACGTTATTCCGAATGACCATGCATGATCCAGACACTCCGCTTACTTCATTAATATCATCAGTATTCAAATGATTTAGGTGATAACCAGTATATTTTTTATCCGATGGAAATAATTTAGATAGACCAAGGAAATAAGAGAATACTGCAGCAGGACGTGCGATACCTCTTCTGCAAGAACGTTGAAATACCCCAGAATCATCAATAACCTTTGGACCCACAATACCAATACTGTCATCTGATCTTAAAAATTGTAAGATCTGTGATATAGAATTTGGCATTAATATAGAATCAGGGTTTAATATAACTTTATAATCTCCCTTACTACATTTCAAAGCTTGATTGATAGCTTTTGTATAGCCTTCATTCCTTGAATTAGTAATAACACTAACATTGGGATAATGCTCGCGAATATATTCCACCGAACCATCATTAGAATTATTATCCGTTATAATTATTTCATAGGAAGTTGTATCTAGTGATCCTGGTATTGAAATCAAACAATCATTTAAATGGTTTTTCGCATTTAGGTTAACAACACAAAAAGAAACATCCATATTTGCATTATATCCAGCCAAATATCTTCCATATTCTGAGGCGCCAGACCATCCAGATCGCTTCATACATTATAGACTTTGACATTTTTGATTCACCTATGGTACGATCTACAAAAATGATAGGTTCTTCTTTAATTCTAGCACCAAGTCTCCATGATCTGAAATTCATCTCGATCTGGAAAGAATAGCCCTGTGATCTAACCTTTTTTAGTTCAATATCATTTAATAGAGTTCCACGCCAGGCCTTAAATCCACCAGTACCATCATTGATCGGCATTCCAGTTATAAACCTCGAATACATATTAGCACCATAACTTAATATCAGCCTTCGAATCGGCCAGTTCACCACACTCACGCCATTGACATATCTACTGCCTATTACAAGGTCATGGTCTTTTAATCTAGATACCAATCTAGGCACATCATTTGGATCATGTGATAGATCAGCATCCATTTGTACAATATGGTCATAATTATTTTCTAATGCCCATTTAAATCCAAATAAATATGCAGTACCAAGCCCTGCCTTACCTGGTCTCTCCTCCAAATGAAGATTTGGATAGGTAGATTGTAATTCTTTTACCTTTAGCGCTGTACCATCTGGTGAATTATCGTCTACGATCAAAAGATGGTAGCCTGGGTCAAGATCAAATACCTGCTTAACCAAACTCTTAATATTTTTTATCTCATTATAGGTAGGAGATATAATTAATGTTTTCATTGATTATTTTTTTCTATGATCACGGATAAACAATCATCAATACTTGGAGGAATAACATTGAGCATTTTACTGATTTTTTCTGTAATTAATCCAGACTGTAACGGTCTATCTGCTTCCTGTGCTAATTCTTCAGTACTGATTGGTTGAATTAGAGATGATTTCAAAGAGTACTTTTCAGCGATCATTACTGCAAAATCATAGCGACTAACATGATCTAAGTCTCCCCAGTGGATAATACCATTAACATTTTTGTAAATACAAAGTTCAATAATATCTGCCATTGATCTGGTCCAAGTAGGATTATTAAATTGGTCATTTACAACTTTTATATTTTGGTTATTTCTTAATGACTCTACTACCCAATTTAGAAAACTAGCTTTAGTATATGATGAGTCATCATATAAAACGTTCCCCCTTATGACCAAATTATCAGAACTATGTTCAAAAATTAATTTCTCAGATGCCAATTTTGTTTTGCCATATACAGATATTGGACAAACTGGGTCATCTTCTTTATATGGACCATTTTTTCCATCAAAAACATAATCTGTAGATAATTGAATGATCTTACCTTTGAAAGAATCACAGATGTGCTGAAAACCAGCGATGTTCACTTCTTTAGCAATTTCTGGATTTCTCTCACATGCATCAACATCGGTCATTGCTGCAAGATTGATAATGAGATCAGGTGAAGTAGCGGCAATTACCTCATTTAGATATATCTTGTCTTGTATATTAAGACCTATGCCTTTGAGCCCGCTTGGAATCACGCGCCCCGTACGTATAACATCAAATTTATCCGATAATACATCATTTAAAGCAAAACCGAGTTGGCCAAATGCACCTGTGATCAATATTCTCATGTTGAATGAGTCCTAAATGATCTGACTATCATATCTAATTGTCTCATAAAAATAGATTTATCATTTCCGGGGTGATGAATGAGATAATTTAGATGGAATGTTTTATTTTGCTTAGGGTCATAGATCAAATATGATCTAAATGGGCCACCCTTAGCTTCCTTTAGATCAATAGTCTCCCAAATACCTTGTGCTCTCCATGCAACATCATTATTATAAATTGTTTTATCCAATTTAAATTTGTATTCATTGAATTGAATACTTCCATAATGATTAACTGGCCAATTCCACATATACTCTCCAACTGAAAGATCATCTTCAATTATATTTCCATTTGTCCAGCCTATGCCTATCCATTGGAAGGGCATTTCTTTTCCAAGCCATATAAAATTAGAATCAAGTTGTTTTTTGATCATTTCCCAGCCCCAAGGGATCTTTAATGTCCATCCAAATTCCACACTTAACGAATCTTCCAGAACTTGATTACGATCAGCACCAAAAATAAATCTACCTTGTCGATCTAAAAATTGTTCATGAAAATTTCTTCTTATGTATCCTTGTTTTTCTTTAATGGTAGACATCAACTTTTCTTTAGAATTTGCATTGATAACCATAAATAATTGTTTTTTTGCATATACATCCTTTCCCAATATAATTGGATCTTGATCTTGAGTCGAGTCAAATTGTTCTGGAGAAAGTATCCTTTTAACTAATTGATATCCTGGATTTGCAGGCTCGCGGCTCACAGCAGCTACTACAACTTGAGACTGTGACCTTAGATCTAAATAAGTATTAGGCTCAGAGAATTTTAGATGATAATAAGGTTCAGGCTCTGGTGTAAATAGCGTGTCTGAAAAAATACCAGATAAATATTGCTGAATGATCTCACGATCTACTTCAGAACATATTACACGTATCTCATTATCAGCTCCCAAGGCCTCTCTTTTATTATCACAGCTGATAGTAAGTAGTAAAACAATTATTGGTACTAACGATATGTAGGCTTTAAACAGATACATTTTGAAAGTTACTTTCATTATCTAATTTATTCCTATAACCGTGAGATCAATTTTATGTGAAGTTTTGCACCATCCATTGATCGACCGGGAAGCGCATATTCAACCTTCAAAATAGAATCTTCATTGACCTGGCTTATTCCTATTCCATATCCAATCCATTGATCATAAAATGGATTCAATTTATCTGATCCTATATCAATAAAAATGGTCATTTGCATTGTTTTTATTAGAAAATATCCAATCTCAGGCGATAGCACTTGATATTGTGTCGACCTTAATATTTGCTCATTATAACCTCTGATCGTTGATGTACCTCCAAACCACTCATATCTACTTTTTGGAACAGTCGATCTATAATAATATATCCCTTTTCCCATCCATTTTAGTTTAAATAGAAAATTATGTTTAAATGAAACAAACCTATTTATCACATAAGAACCGTGAATAAATCTCAACTTACCATCTACACCACCATCAATTGCAAAACTAATTACACTTCCATTAGTGGGTAGAAAACGGTCATTGGTATCATCCATTTTTGAAGTGATTGAAAAAGCTTGGTATTTTGCTTTTTTGTAACCGTTAAGAATGCCATCACCTGTTGGTTTTGTCATGCCCTTTACATATCCAAGACCAAAAGTGCTCAGCAAGGAGCTGTAGGTGTTAGCTAGAAACCTATTTTCCATAAAAGTATAGAGCCCTGAAAAGATCTCATGGTGGTATTGTAAATCAATACCTGTGTTCCACCCGAATGGGTGTGGAATAGATAGACCCAATTTAATTACCTGAGACAAAGAATCTTTTCTTTTCCAATAGAGATCGATGTAATCAGCGCTTCTAAAATAGTTTTCTAAGTGAAAGTTTATTTCTCCGTTCAGTACCCGTTCATGACCTACCTTACCCATTCCCATAATACCAGATAGATGGCTTTCAAACTGAGGAGAAAAATAGATCATACTACCTAATAGCTCTTTGTCAATTAATCCCAATCTAAATTCTGGTTCTTTGTGCAAGAAGTAATATCTTGATACTAGATCTTTTCCTATTTCCATGTACCTATCACCAATAGGTGTGACTCGATAAGGATTTAATATCTGGTTCATAATATTATTACGAATATTAATATTATTGAATATCAATGAATCTGGACTTTTATAAGTATTGATGACCTTGTAAACCGATTCATCATTATCAATTGAAAATGAAGCTAGTTCATAAGTGTTAGATAATTGAGAAAAATTATTGGATACATTTTTAATGGTTTTTAATACAGTATCTGCATTGACCGATGGCACATGGATAATAGTATCCTGAGAATAGATCAATGATAATAGAAATAAAAAGTAATTAAAAATGCGCACGCACTTCCCCTTGAAATGTGATAAAATTCTTGTATCTACTATCATCAATTGTGTTTAACGAAAAAACCATTGAAATTGATCTACTTACAAAATAATGTAGCGTCGTATTTGATCTGAAGCTGTTGCCTATAGGATAGCCATTGACTGCTTCAGGCGGTATAAAAGATGAATCATCATTTTCCTTTGCAGTAACAAAACTGATCTCTGTTTGAAATCGGCCGGTATCTTTATATAATATTTTATTTACGATCTTTATACCATAAGCATTTACTGAAAATTCATTATTCTGCTGGATGCCTGATTCAGCGCCTATCATTAATCCAATATTAACATCACTAGACCTATTAAATCGTAATTGAAATTGTATGTCGTTCCACCATCCTGACATGGAACGGTCTCTTAGTCTTGATATACTCGATCTAGTGTTATGTGACTTTAGCGTAAAACGATTTTTTATGTCTAGACCAGTAAAAACTGTTTGAAGCAGATCCACTCCTGCTTCATTGCTTTTAGTAAGATCATTACCTCTTGGGTCAAAACCATCAAGAAAATTATTATTTTCTATCCATGTTGTAACTCTTCTCTTCCCTGATGAAATAGCCTCTATTCTTGAATTAAAAAATAAACGTGATACAGAGCTGTCATTGACGTCTAATTGAAAGATACTTTTTAAGGTGGGATCATAGCCGTTGTATTCTTGCCTAGAATTTGCGCGTAATAAAATATTAGGAAGTGCAGAAATCCTACTAAGATCCAATGATAGCTTCTGCATACCTTGGAAATTTGTATTAGGAGTTCTACTGCCTGTTGGAATGGTATAGGCAATATAAGAACCATTCGGATCTGAAATATAGGAATTAAATATCGGGTCAAAACGATATTGTCCTAAACCTATACCTACAGAATCATATACTATCGCACGCTGCTTTGTTAAGGTCTCTTCTTGCCTGAACTGAATTTCCCACTGAAATGGCTGGTTTGCTTTATATTTACCAATATCAATGTCTATTAATGAATAATCATGGGTCGCTACCCCCGCTTCGGATTTGATTCGCTTATTTATAATAATATTTTGTTTATATCCATTACCTGTTCTCTTATCATACTGTATAAAGCCGATGATGTCTTCTGAAGCATCACTCCAATTTTTTGTTGACAACAGACTCTGATCTTTTCGAAGGTCAAAACCTGTTCTTATAAGAGTATTTTCATTCGTAATGTTCATTCCGATACCACTTTTCCAAAAACGATTTGAAAGCGGATCATTCTCAGATAAGTAATGTATAAATGGAGAGTATGAATTCATATTCAACTGAATTCTGCCTTTGTATCTATCAAATCTCTTTTTATCATTATTTACAGCAATAAACTGAAAAAAGGAATGATCGAATAATTTACTAGAAAATCTCTGCTCTATATCAATTCTTGAACGTGAATCTTCACTTAGAACTAAACTTGCATATTCAAGCTTAGATGTCCCTATATGATCTAGTATGAGCTCAGACCCAAATATGGTTTCCTTTATCCCTTTTGTTATAGACGAATCTAGATTCCATAATCGAGTATGCATTATATCATTCTCCCTATCCATAGAACGATATTGAGGCCCTCTTTTCCAATCCTCTACAGCGATATTCATTAAAACAGGACCAATGCCTATGGAATCTAATTTAGCCCCGATCATATACGATCCTCCCTCATAAAGATTTCCACTATTTATGGAATTTTTATCTAATATGGATCCTGAAATTTTCGTATTTAGGCTAACATGATCGTTAAATTGGACATTCCCATTAACATATGCAAATTGATGAGATCTAGGGGCATATACAGTACGAAAAGGGCTAAACAGCTCCACATCTTGGGTCCTACCATGTTCCACAACATATTCATAATATATATGGCCAAGGTCTGATATCTCTCTTTTGTATTCTCCATCACTATCATACTGAAAGACTACAGTATAGCGATTGATAGTATCATTCTCATTTATCATCGGCTCATATATAAATATGTTATCTTCAAAAATATACTCACCCATATCATCTACTACAGCAGTACTTAATTGCAAAGAACCAGAAGATGATGATTGAAGTGAGTCAAAGACCGTATTCTTTAGGGCTTGCTCTTGATACTGATCTTTCTCATTATACATACCAATTTCTAATATCCCTTTCTCATTCCATTTTTTCTTCATACTCCCACCGATAAAACCCTTATTATATTCATAATCAGAATATTGGTACTCAACCAATATATCTGAATCAAAACCAATAAGTACATTAGGTGTAAAATTGATCTCCGCTAATGAATAGTCAATCGTATAATCATGATTATTACCTCTTGTAAGCTCCCTTCCATCCAGCCAAACTTTTTCAGTACCAGATAATATTATAATTTCTCGATCACCATCTTTTCCTACTAATTGATATGGGCCTTGATCACCGTCCCGCCCCTTTAATTCTAGAATTCTAAAATAACCTTTAGATTTTGCATAAACAGAAGAACCTGAAACATCATTAAAGTTAAAGTAATTGTTAATACCTACTAGCTTTCTATTGATATTGTTATTTTTATACAATATATCTCCAGCATCTATGGTAAAATTTTCATGCGATAAAGTTAGATAGACCTTATCCAGTTCATCTAGTTCAAGTGTTGTGCCTTCTGGTTGAATTGGAAGATCTTGATCAGTTAAAATACCACTGATGGTCATTTCATCTGTCAGTTTGCCGTTTATTTGCATTTGTAAACCACCATTAAGATCAGATCCACCAAAAGGTGATAATGATATTTGCCTATATAAACTCCCTGATGAAAAGACATTTGATCTCTTTTGTAGCTCAAATGAATTATTCAATGAATTCATTTTTCTGACACTATCTGTGGCAACATCTAAATTATCCAATAAGGTCCATTGAGGTCCTATCACGGTTGGTAGGCCTTTTATTAAATAGTCATACTTAATGATAAGTGTTTGTGTATTTAATGAATCATGTAAAATCACTTTACCTTCTATTGGATCCAAAATTTCTGGAGTGACCATCGAGTTTTCGCCATGAATTTTTAGAGATGATCGTATAATAAATTTGTTCCGTAAATAAATAGAAGGGGTGCTTTTTGTATAGAGTACCGTGTCAATACTACTTATTGTTTGATTAAAAGATATAGACTGAAGTAGGAAAGTAAATAATAGACTGAATAACAGTCCTTTTTTATTTAACATCTAAAATAAGTATATGGTCTTTTGTCAAAACTGCAATAGATCGGTTCATTGATCGTATATCCATAACTGGTATACTTGAGGCTGGTATAGACAAATGGTCACCAGTATTTATTGATATTCCATCTCCTTGTCGATTAAATACCAACCAATCACCTCTTAGAGATACTAAGAATGCAGGGTCATTGATATTTAAAATGGTAGAAGATCTCTTTTGTCCATTACGACTATAATGTTGGAAGTAACCGTTACAACCTAGAAGAGCTATATCACCATCTTGATTACAGGATATATCAATTAGGCAATGCAATGTTGAGCTTTCCTTTGATAGGTCAATAAATGGGAGAGTACTGAGTTCTGATCTTTCAAAACTGAAAATGCCATTATATGTCTTTGAATAGAGGTACATTATACCCCATGGATCAATTGTAGCCATTTCAGGAAATATTCTATGCTCAAAACCTATAGTTTGTATTGGGTTTAGTCTATAATCTAAATATATCATTTCATTTTCCATGCGATCTATTATCCGAATACCATCTGGAGCCATACCCATCCAAATCAATTCACCAAAACGTGACTCACGCATTGTAAATCCACTTGTTAAATTGACATCACCAAAAGGTCCAACCTCTAGCAATTCACTTCTATTTTCATCAAATAATAAAAATTTATTTGCTATCGACCAATTTATCTGGGTCGGTTCAATACCTAATAAAGAGATTTTTTCAGGGAATGGTCTATATTCTACAATGGACAGTTTAGGAGATATACCTAGTACAGAATAAAAACAAAAAAGTAATAATATAAAGTAATTACGTAGTATCTGATGCACTATTATTATTTAACGGGTTCATTAAAAAATATATCCCAATACATATCATAAAAACAGAAATGATCTGAGCACCAGAAAAAATATCAAACAAATATTTTTCGTTTGTGCGTATGATCTCTATTAGGAATCTTTCAATACCTGCAAAAATAAGATATTTAAAAAAATAGCTACCCGGGACTCTTGGATTATTTCTTCTGCTCCATAGATAATAAAAAAGTAAACCACAAATAATTGTCTCATATAGTTGTGTTGGGTGAACTGCGATGTTTGTAGGAGGCAGACCATCGGGAAATGGCATCGCCCATGGTAGGTCTGATGGGATACCATAATCATCCCCAACCAAAAAGCAACCTAACCTTCCTATCGCATATCCAAGTAGTATTAATGGTGATATTATATCAGCAAACTTTAACCAGGAAAGATCATTCTTATTCAATATAACTGTTACAGCTATGATGGCACCTAGAAGTCCGCCTAAAAATACGAGTCCTGAACCACTGAATACCTGTCCCAATGGATTTGGAGATGCTAAGATTTGGTCTAAATTCTCAATGATATGATATATCTTTGAACCAACAATACCTCCAAGAGCAGACCAAAATATTATATCTGAAGCTAGTTTTTCATCGTATCCCATTTCTTTAAGATCTTGATCTAAAAAATAATAGCAGGTATAAAATGCAATGACAAGCATTAGACCAAATGAATAGATAGCTAAATGAAATTGAAATCCAAAGATATCAACTAATCCAAAATCAATAATGACAGGATACAAAAATTTCCTCCTTTTATAAAAAATTGAATTTAATTAATGAATATTCAATCATAATTATTCTAATATTAACAAATAAAACACATGCCAAGTTCCAATTCACAAAAATATATTTTTTAACGATAAATTGTATTTAGAAATCATAATATTATTATTTCATTGTGATTCTTGTTAAAATGATCAGATCATAAATTGCATGGGTCCATGCTGTAATACCAAAACCACGCATAAAATATAGAATACCCAATAATATGCCCGCAAAAAACCTAACCATGAAAATATTGAATGAAAAATAATCTCCATATTCGCCAATAAAATGAAATGAAGAGAATATGCCTGCTGCTATGACCATTGCCACCCAATTTTTGAGCATATCACTCCATTGGAAAATAAATCCAAGGATACCTCCAATTGCTGCAATTAATATAACTCGAAATAATATTTCTTCATAGATACCAGCTCCTACCGCTAATGTGACCTGCTGTATCAAAATAGATCCATTAGGATTCATTAAAAGTATATATACGTTAGACATAAAAAAGTAAAGTCCCATAGCCCACGCCATGCTCTCAGCTAGCATAAGTGGTAGAAATTCACTGTTTACTTCCATATCATGCCAGTATTGCTTTTGATATATAAAAACAAGTATAAAACCCAAAAAGAATATAACTCCCATCCAATAGAAGCCATTCATGCCAAATGCAGAAAGGATTTGTCTCATCAGCGCATCAGCTCCATTGCGCATAGAGACCATATCACTAGATGATGTTAAAAATATGCCTATCTCATAAATAAAGAATAGTGGAACGGTGAAAAGAAAACTGTATAATGGAGTACGAGTATTTATCCAGTATTTATATATCCACATTAATCACTTTCAACTTGCAGTACAGCTAAGAGGGCTTCCTGAGGGACTTCGACTTTTCCAATCATTTTCATACGCTTTTTCCCTTTCTTCTGCTTTTCCCATAGTTTTCTTTTTCTTGTTATATCACCACCATAACATTTGGCAGTAACATTCTTCTTTAATGCCCTAACCGTTGTTCTAGCTATTATCCTATTATTTAAGGCTGCTTGAATTGCTACTTCGAACATTTGCCTTGGGATTAATTCTTTTAGTTTACTACAAAGTGCAACACCACGATGATAGGCATCATCGGAATGACAGATAATAGATAATGCATCAACTGGCTCACTATGGATCAATATATCTAATTTTTGTAGACTTGCTTTTGAGAATTCTTTGAATTCATAGTCAAAGGAAGCATACCCACTTGATATCGATTTTAATTTATCATAAAAATCAAAAATGATCTCACCAAGTGGCAGGTCATAATGTAACTGCGCTTTTTCAGGAGATAAATAGTGGGTAGTTTTGTAAATACCTCGTTTTTTTTGACAAAGGGTCATAATGCTCCCAATATATTCCTTTGGGGTCAATATCTCTGCAGAAACAATGGGTTCTAGTATGGAATCGATATCGCCGGTTGATGGCATCTTTGCGGGAGTATCTACCGAAAATATTTTATCATCTTTTGTATGCACTTGATAAACTACGTTAGGTGTTGTTGTAACGAGGTCTAGGTCAAATTCCCTTTCTAATCTTTCTTGTATGATCTCCATGTGTAATAAACCTAAAAATCCACACCTAAAACCAAAACCAAGTGCCTCACTTGTTTCAGGAGTGAATTCTAAAGATGCATCATTTAATTTTAATTTTTCTAACGCTTGCCGTAATTGATCATAATCATCTGCATCGGCAGGATAAAGACCTGAAAAAACCATCGGTTTGATCTTCTTATAACCGGGTAGAGGATCTTTTGCCATATTATCCTTTGATGTAATGGTATCCCCTGGCTCAATGTGGCCCATATCTCTTATGCTTGCCACTATATAGCCTACGTCTCCAGATCGTAGCTCTGATGTTTTTATTTTATCTAAAACAAAATGCCCGGTTTCAGTGATCTCATATTCTCTATCATGAGCAAAAAATCTTGCAGTCATCCCAGGTTTTAAAACACCATCAAAAACACGAATGTATGGGATAGCGCCTTTATAATTATCATACATTGAATCAAATATCAGAGCTCTACAATTATCATCAGCTTTATCATCAGGTGGCTCTATTTGTTCAATGATAGCATCAAATATATTTGATATTCCCACTCCGCTTTTTGCACTTGCTTCAATGATCTCGCTTTCATCACATCCGATCAATTCCATCATCTGTATCTTAACATCTTCGATCATAGCAGATGGAAGGTCTACTTTATTAATAATCGGTATAAGAGTAAGGTTGTTTTCAATGGCAAGATAGGTATTTGATACTGTTTGAGCTTCAACGCCTTGCGCAGCATCAACTAATAATAAGGCACCTTCACAAGCAGCAAGCGACCGTGAGACCTCATAAGAAAAATCTACATGCCCTGGCGTATCGATCAAGTTTAGTATATAATCGTTACCATCAGAATGTTTATAGTTCATACGTATTGGATGGCTTTTGATGGTAATGCCTCTTTCACGCTCTAGTTCCATGCTATCCAGAACCTGCTCTTTCATCTTTTTCTTTGAAAGAGTTTTTGTTTCCTCTAATAAACGATCAGCAAGTGTAGATTTTCCGTGATCAATATGAGCTATAATACAAAAATTTCTTATTCGTTCTGTATTCATAGTCAGAAAATACAGGACATATTCACTTAATTATATCTAGAAATTGATGTTATTCAAATATATAATGTTTTTTGACAGATTTTCTTACATTCCAATGGCAAGAGAGACCCTTAGGGAAAATAACAAAATCGTTTTCTTTTATATGCAACGACTGCTTTTCAGTCGTTATTATGATATCTCCTTCTAAAATAAGACAGGATTCTCTTTGATCGTATTTCCAAGGAAATTTAGATACTTCACAAGACCAAATTGGCCAAGAAAAAACATTCAGCTTTTTTAATTCATCATTGCTTAATCTTTTGATCTCAATTAAAATAGTTTTAACTCAATTCTATTGATTATATCGCTGCTGTGCCTTCAGCAAACGAAAATTTGCAGTCTTTTGCTCTCCATCTTGCATTAAGGACACAATCCTTAATGCCTCCATAATTGGAATATTTAAGTTATCTGAATTGGTATAAAATGCATCTAGATGCAAAGCAATTATTTTTATGTTATAGCCTACTTCTTTTGAAAGATATTCATCTGTAATGTCATAATAGCGCTCAATGTAATAGGGTTCAACCCAGTTATCATCATGCAGGTACTGTTTGCGCACTTCTGCTTTATGGTGTGCTTTTAATTTAGCTATGGCTCCATAGGCTCCATTTATAAAAGCGATCTTCTCTTTTTGATCATATTGATTCCAAAATTCGTAAGGCTTTGATTCCTGACCAAAAATAAATGAAATAAAAAAAAATAATGTTATCTGCTTCATAGTTATTATTCTGATTGAAAATGATTTACTATCGGAAAGCGTCTTCCCATACCAAATGCTTTAGATGACACTCTAAGCCCGGGGGCAGCTTGTCGACGCTTGTATTCATTGATTCTAATCCTGTTGTATATCGAATTTACTAGATCTTTATCAATCCCATTCTGCACTAATTCATTTATGGTTTTTCCATCCTCTACAATAGCGTCAACAAGTGGACTCACAATATCATAATCAAAAGGGTCCACTTGGTCTGGTGCTAATTCTGCTGAAGGTGGTTTATTAAGAGTTCCCAAAGGTATGCGTCCTGGGTATATAGTATTGATCCAATGAGACAATGCGTAAACATCTGATTTACTAAGATCGGAAATAACTGAGAGTCCACCACTCATATCGCCATATAATGTACAATATCCTAAGGCCAGTTCTGTTTTATTTCCTGTAGATAAGACCATCCACCCAAATTTATTTGAAAGTGCCATTAACAGGTTGCCTCTAATACGTGATTGGATATTCTCTTCTGCAACATTACGATCTGTACCTAGAAAATGAGGATGTAATAATGACTCTAATTCATCTACAGCTTCTTGTATTGGTATTATCTTATAATCAATCTCTAAATTATTAACTAATTCTTTGGCATCTGATAAACTGTGTTCACTAGAATACTTTGAAGGTAGTGATATAGCATGAACCTTATCATGCCCTAAAGCATCAGCAGCTATAGAGGCAACTAATGCACTATCAATACCACCAGATAAACCTAGAACCGCGTCCGTATGCCCAGTTTTAAGAAAATAATCTTTTAATCCTAAACATAGCGCATTATAAATTTTTTCTTCTCTAGGCTTATGAGCTACATTTACTTCTTTTTCTAATTTTGAATCGACCAAAACTATATCTTCTTCAAATGCTTCACCACATCCAATAAGAATACCATTACTTGAAAATGCCATTGACTGACCATCAAAGATCAGCTCATCTTGGCCTCCTATGGAATTACAGTACATAAATGGTAACTGAGTTTGTCTAACTTTATCTAGAATAACATCTTGTCTTTTTTGTAAACGTTCTTCATGATAAGGCGATGCTGAGATATTAATTATAATCTCTGCACCAAGTTTTTTTTGAATTGCACTTACTTTACAGTCATAATCTTCATCCCATAGGTCTTCACAGATCTGTAATCCTATTTTCATAACACCACCATGGTTGGGTACAGTGACCACCTTAGGATTTTCACCGCTATTAAAATAACGCTCTTCATCAAAAACATCATATGTAGGCAAAAGGATCTTATCACATGATGATTGAACCTTGCCATTATAACAAACTGCTGCTGAATTATAAATATGACTACCTTCTTTTCTAATATAACCAAGTATCAATGGGATTTTCGACTCTAATGCAATACTATTTAAAACTGTAAGATTTTCTTCTATAAACCCACCATCTAGCAATAGATCTTGTGGAGGATAACCAGATATGCATAACTCTGGAAATACCACAATATTTGCACTTTTATCGATGCATTTTAAATAATACTTTAATATTTTATCTCGATTATATCGAAAATCACCTACAATCGTATTTATTTGGCAAAGTGCTATTTTCATTTATGAATTTCAAATGAAGAAAATTCTTTTTCCAAAAGCTCCTCCCATTCAACACTGATCTTCTCAATCGTTGCGTTTGGCGGTCCAGTTGTAAGCCAGCCCGCAAAAACGGCTAAATTATCTCTATTACCTTCAGCTACAATTTCAACAGCATTTGAAAATAGGTTCTTTACCCATCCGGTCAATTCAAGTTCATTAGCTTTATCCTGTGCGCTTACTCTGAACCAAACGCCCTGAACGTCGCCAGATATCATTACATGAATCTTATACATGTTCAAGTCCCTCTTCTAATTTATCAATTACATCAATTGGTCTATCTGTTTTTTTGATCAAGGTTCAAGCCTCGACATCGTTCTAGGAAAAGGTATTGTTTCACGAATGTGTTTTGTACCACATATCCAAGCTACTGTTCGTTCAAGACCAAGTCCAAACCCTGAGTGGGGAACAGACCCATATTTTCTCAAATCAAGATACCATTTAAATGGTTCGAGTGGAAGATCATGATGGCGTATCCTATCAATTAATATATCCAAATCATCTTCTCTTTGTCCTCCTCCAATGATCTCTCCGTATCCTTCAGGTGCAATCATATCCACACCCAGCGCAAGGTCATTATTTTCTTCATCTCGCTTCATATAGAAAGCTTTGATACCAGAAGGCCAGCGATGAACCATAATAGGTTTATCAAAATTTTCAGATAATAATGTTTCATCTGGCGCGCCAAAATCACTTCCATATTGAAAATCGCTTCCATTATCATTCAGAAGTTTAACTGCTTCATCATATGTGATCCGAGGGAATGGAGGAATAACTGCTTTCAATTTATCTGCATCTCGTTCTAACAATGATAATTCAGTACTACAATTATCTAAAACACGTTCAACAATATATCCTACTAGGTTTTCTGCCCAGGTCATGTTCTCATCAAGATCAACATATGCCATTTCTGGTTCCACCATCCAAAATTCAGTAAGGTGGCGACGCGTTTTTGATTTCTCAGCACGAAATGTGGGGCCAAAACAATATGTTTTACCAAAAGCCGTAGCACCTGCTTCTTGGTACAACTGCCCGCTTTGTGTCAAATACGCAGAACGCTCAAAATAATCTACCTCAAATAAGGTTGTGGTCCCTTCCACAGCATTACCAGTAAAAATAGGAGAATCAATAAGAGTAAAACCATTGTTATCAAAAAAATCTCTAATTGCTTTAGTAACCTGATGTCTTACTCGCATAATTGCATTTTGTCGTTTAGATCTAAGCCAAAGGTGCCGATTTGACATTAAAAAATCTGCACCATGTTCTTTATGAGATATAGGAAATTCATCAGTAACATGTTTGACAACTTTAATTTCTTTAATTCCCAATTCAAAGCCGCCAATTGACCTAGGTTCTTTACGCACAGTCCCTGTAATTATCACAGAGTCCTCTTGATTCAAATCATTTTCTAGAGCAAATGATTCATCAGTTGCCTCTCCTTTAACAACAACTCCCTGCAAGAGACCCGTACCATCTCTAAAAATGACAAACCAGATCTTACCAACATTACGAGTATTATAGACCCATCCTTTTAATTCTACATCTTTGCCTTCATAGTTACTTAATTTATCAATCGTTACAGTTTTCATATAAATTCCTTTACCAGGTTGTCATAATATCATTCAAAATATCTTCTGCAATTTTACGAACTGCTACATTTGTTGCAAAACTTCTTGGCTCACCAAACTCATCATCATCCAGGTCATCTATTTTTCCATCGTTGTCATTATCGATTCCGTCAGAACCAATGTCACCACTTAATCCATAAGCTCCAAAACCAGAATACATGCTTTCAAATATGTTCTTCTGTTCAGAAATATCATACCATTCAATTTTTACATCGATCTTGTATCGATATTCAGATACAGCTTCTTGTTTACTGTAAGTATATGGTCCTTCATTTACTTTTTTTATTGTACCCCTAAGAATTGAATGGGCATCTCTTTCATCGGTAATACGCAGGATACCAGCTTCATTAAATTGCTCTATTATTCCATCAGTAATACTCTCTGATAAACCAAATTCAGCTGTTTGATTATCCATCAAAGGTATAGCAATAGATCTAATATGAGGCGGGATCGATCCTGCCATTGAATAAAAGCCACAAGATGATATAATTAATTGGCTAAAAATGAGAAAATACTTCATTCTATTATTAATTTCTTTTGATCTTTGGCTCAAGACCAAATTCCTCTATTTTTCTATATAGGGTCCTCTCGCTCATCCCTAATGAGCGAGCAGTTTTTCTTCGGTTATTATTGAAAAATTTAAGAGTACGTTTAATTGCTTCTTTTTCAAGATCTTTAATGAGCATGTCACCAATTGCATCATCACGAATAAAGCGATATCCATCTTCAACAATTTCCATTGACTTTTGTGGAATTGGAATTCCATTTTCAATTGCATTGGCATCAGGATAAGCAACATCACCAGCTGAAGGGTGTGAACTATTAACAAGAATTTTTTGAATCAATTCAGTATCTTGTTTTAGCATGAAAAGCTGACGCAATATCAAATCAATTTCTGCTCGTTCTGTTGTATTTTGTACAACGACAGGCAATGAAGGATTATTTAAAGGACTTAGTGGCATATAATCCATTAATTCTTTTTCTACAATTTGTGCCGTTATTCTCTCACCTTTCTCAAGAACAAGCACTTTTTCAACAAAATGTTTTAGTTCCCTAACATTGCCTGGCCAATCATATTTTTTCATAACACGGATTGCATCTGGCATAAAACCACGATATAAAATATCATTAGAACGAGTAAACTCTAACGCAAACCGCTCAATAAATGGGCCAATATCTTCAACGCGATCACGGAGAGGTGGAATATTAATATTTACTGTTTTTAATCTAAAATATAGATCTTGACGGAATTGTCCTTTTTTTACTAGATCAGCTAAATTTTTATTTGTAGCAGCAATGACACGAACGTCAGTTCTTCGTGTCTTAGCCTCACCGACACGCATGAATTCTCCACTTTCTAAAACTCTTAGGAGCTTGACCTGAGTCTCAAGTGGTGTTTCTCCTATTTCATCTAAAAAGATCGTTCCCTTGTTGGCTTCTTCAAAATAGCCTTTTCTATCTTCACTAGCTCCTGTAAAAGATCCCTTTTTATGCCCAAATAATTCAGATTCAATAATACCCTCTGGTATAGCACCACAGTTCACGACCACCAGCGAATCATTATTTCTTTTGCTAGACCTATGTATTGCTTTTGCTACCACTTCTTTACCAGTGCCTGACTCCCCTGTAATAAGAACTGATATATCAACTGGTGATACTTGACATATCATTTCAAGTACCTGATCGATCCCATTAGACGTACCAATTATACCAGATTGTTTTTGCAGTCTATCTTTATCAATCATAAACCTACTCTCCTAAATCAACATTTTCATTTTTTTTAAATACAATTAATTGTGCTTTCATCTAATGAGTTAGATAATTTCATGATACTGCTATTCCAAGATCCTTCTCAAATGCAATTATTTCATCACGTATTTTTGCAGCTTTTTCAAATTTTAATTCTTCAGCTGCATTCAACATAGCTTTTCTCAGCTCATCCAATATGACCTCTTTATCCTTATCACTAATGTCAGAAAGATCTGTTAAAGGGGTTGAATCATCATCATATTCCTTTGTGGAATCTGCAACTGATGTAGAAACCATTATATCATCGATTGATTTAAAAATAGTTTTTGGAATAATGTTATTTCTTTTATTGAAATCTTTTTGTACTGACCTTCGCTCTTTACTTGTGTCAAGTAGATGTTTCATAGCTTCAGTTTTTTTATCTCCATAAAGAATCACTAGGCCTGTTTCATTTCTTGCAGCCCGTCCTGCTACTTGGAGCAAAGAACTCTTTGAACGTAAAAATCCTTCTTTATCTGCATCCAAAACAGCAACCAAACTCACTTCAGGAAGATCTAGACCTTCCCTCAAAAGATTAATGCCAACAAGAACATCAAATTCGCCAATCCTTAATTCGCGAAGGATCCGTACCCTTTCTATTGTGTCTATATCTGAATGCAGATAGCGAACGCGTATGTTAAGACCTGAAAAATATTCTGTAAGATCTTCTGCCATACGCTTGGTCAAAGTTGTAACTAATACTCTTTCATTTCTTTTTTCCCGAAAACGTATTTCACCAACAAGATCGTCGATCTGTCCTCTGGTCTCACGTATATCAACTTCAGGGTCTAAGAGCCCAGTTGGACGGATAACCTGTTCTACAACCACTCCGCTACATAAGTTTAATTCTCTTTCAGATGGAGTCGCCGAAGTGAATATTACTTGGTTCTGCGCTGAATGAAACTCATCATATTTAAGTGGACGATTATCCAATGCACTGGGCAACCGGAAACCATGCTCGACCAATGTTTCCTTACGAGCACGATCACCATTGAACATCGCTTGGATCTGTGGTAGCGTGACATGGGATTCATCAAGAATAGTTAAAAAATTTTCTGCAAAAAAATCAATGAGTGTATACGGTTTTTCTCCAACTTCTCTACCGGAAAAAAATCGTGAATAATTCTCAATACCTGAACAGTAGCCTAATTCAATCATCATTTCAATATCAAAATGAGTACGTTGCTCTAATCGTTGTGCTTCCAGCAGTTTATTATGATTACGCAAAAAATCAAGCCTCTCAGACAATTCCTTCCGAATCTCATCGACTACCTTAAGTGTTACCTCTTTATCAGTTACAAAATGTTTTGCTGGAAAAATAACAACCGTTTCTAATTCTTCCTTGATCTCCCCAGTTAATGGATCAAACTTACTTATCAGGTCCACGTCAGAGCCAAACAACTCCACCCTAATACAGGCATCTTCATATGCCGGATAGATTTCGATCACATCACCGCGAACTCGCACATTACCTCGCTCCAAAACCTTATCGTTTCTGGAATAATGGATGTGCACTAGGTCTGCTAAAAATGATCTACGATCAAACCTATCTCCTTTTGATACTTTAACAGTGCCATTGAAATAATCATCAGGGTTTCCTATGCCATAAATACAAGATACAGAACTGATCACAATTACATCATTACGCGATAATAGAGAGCTGGTGGTTTTTAATCTTAACTTGTCAATCTCTTCATTAACAGATGAATCTTTTTCTATAAAGGTATCAGTAACTGGTAAGTAAGCCTCCGGCTGGTAATAATCATAATAACTGATGAAATACTCTACTGCATTATCAGGGAATAATTGTTTGAATTCCCCATATAATTGGGCAGCCAATGTTTTATTGTGAGACATTATTAACGTAGGTCTCTGTACTTCTTGTATAACATTGGCAATTGAAAATGTTTTTCCTGACCCGGTGACCCCTAATAAGGTCTGGTATTGTTCTCCTCTATTTAGCCCATCTACTAAGGCATCAATCGCTGCCGGTTGATCTCCTTGCGGAGTAAATTCAGATTGTATTTTAAATTCTGCCATATTGGCTAATTTACCAAGAATTATCGACGATGGTCAATGGCAGACATAACTATTATTAGGATAAATATAATTTAAATAGTTTTTGCCAGCTTGATTATCTCTTTTGCGATTTTAATGGGTATCCCAGTCTCAGTATTGATTACTTCTGGAGTCATTTTTGATATTTGCTCAGGTCCATCAAATGCAATCAATAATTTCTCTTGTCTTTTTTTACCCATCCCCTTCAAACTTGAAAAAATAGATTCACTCATTGTCTTATTTCTTTTCTGTTTTTGGTATGTTATTGCAAATCTATGAGCTTCATCTCTTATACGTTTCAAAAGGATCAAACCAGGACTTTGCTTATGAATGATCTGTGGTTCGGAATTACCGGGTACAAAGACCTCTTCCAATCTCTTTGCTAATCCAATAATAGGTATATAGTCTAAACCAAGTTCCCGCAAGGCAGAGACAGCCATACTAAGCTGGCCTTTACCACCATCAATCAAAATAAGGTCGGGTAATGGATCATCTTGATCTTTTACTCGTTTATACCTTCTAAATACCACTTCTCTCATTGCTGCAAAATCATCGATTCCTTTAATTGATTTTATCTTGAATTTTCTATATTCAGATTTTCTGGGACGCGCATCAATAAAACAGACCAGTGATGCAACATTGTTTGTGCCTCCAAGATGCGATATATCAAAAGCCTCTATTCTCCTAGGAGGAATTTCTAGTGAGAGATCATCTCTCAATTGTTCAAGTGTCTTTGGTACAAGGTCCTTCCTTTTTTCTCTATTAAGAAGCCATTCTCCTAGTTGCAATCTTGCATTCTGTTTTGTAATTCTTAATTCTTTAGCTTTTTCACCTCTTTTAGGGTAAATAAATTTGATTTTACCGCCCCTTTTCTCCTTTAGCCAGGCAATCAGTTGCATATCATCAATTGGCATCTCTTCTAAAGATATTTCTCCTGGTATAAAGTCGCTATCTAAATAGAACCTAGTTATAATTGTTTTAAGGGTTTTTGAATCATTACTATCTAGATTCTTAAGATTGAGCTTATCACGACTAAATATCCTCCCATTTCTTATTCTTAGTACAATAGCAACACCTAGTGTGTCTTTTCTTTCCAGAACAATAATATCGCGTTCTTGAAAATCAGTAGCAACATGACTCTGATTTTCCTTGAATGACCTAATTGAATTGACCTGGTCTCTATAAATAGCAGCTTCTTCATACTTTTGCTCATTTGATGCCTTATTCATCATATCAACAAGATAAGATTCTGTTAATCTTGTTTTACCTTTCATAAAATCTTCAATTCTATTGACCATATCCAAATAATTTTCATTCGAGACCAATCCTTCACAAGGGCCCTCACATTTCTTAATATGATAGTCGAGACATAGAGATATTTTCTTTTCCTTGATTACCTTGTCATCAATAAAATAACTACAGCTCCTAATAGGAAAAACTTTATGTAATGCCTTAAGAATCATTCTTAATCGCCATACATCTGTAAATGGGCCATAATATCTTGAACCATCCTTAATAATTTTCCTTGTTAGGATAACTTGAGGATAAGGCTCATTAGTAATTCTTATGAATGGGTAAGATTTGTCATCCCTAAGTTCAATATTATAACGAGGTTGGTATTGCTTTATCATATTTGCTTCCGTCATTAATGCTTCAACCTCATTCCTCACCACTATCCATTCAAAATCAGTTATATGTTTTAGCATTGTTATATTTTTAGGAGACATCTTATTACTATTTTGGAAATATGATCTTATCCTTGATCTTAAATTTATTGCTTTTCCAATGTAGATTATTTCACCCTCGGAGTTTAAAAATTGATAAACACCTGGCTCTTGCGGAGAGCGTTTGAGTTTATCTCTAATTATATCATCTATATTGTTTACCATAATCGTTGGCAAAATTAACGTCATTGGATAAATGGTATATGAACCAAATTATTTTAGTTAGGCCGCTTAAGATATATGCTCTAACTCTATCTATTTATGGGACAATGGATTTTTATTTCTTAAAAAATTATTTGTTTTTAAAATCCAGTATGGTTATGCTCGCATATTGAGTGGAATACTCAACTCCGGTAATCCGAGCATAAACCAGGAAAAACTTATATCTATGCGTAACGTTCAAAAAACGTTGGTTCTCTCTCTGTGTGTTATTCTTATGGCGCAAGAAGAGACCAAGACAAAAAAAAGAAAGGTCTACAGGACTCAATCAGGAGCCATCATTGAAGCTCCGCGTCCCCTATTTGAGCGATCAGATAAGAAAGAAAAAGTAAAGCCAAAAATAAAATCTGAAAAAAGCAAAGCTTTAGCTCGCACAAAAAAGGTTGAGACCACTTATAGAAATGAACTTGATAGTTTAAAAAACTCTGTAGCAATGCTCATTAAGCAATCTGAAGAATTAACAAAGAACTATGAAGAGAGACTATCACAAAAATCGTCAGATACGATCTTTGTCTATACCACCCTTTATGATACAACAACTGTTTTAGATACAACTTATATATATACAAATGCCACTACCACAGTCTATGATACGGTCGTGGTCATTGACAGCATATATATTAAAAGCTTTGACACAACAACTGTCGTACAAACTAATTATGATACCGTTTTTGTCATGGATACAACAGTTCTGGTCAATTATGATACAACCGTTATGAAAGATACTGTCTGGGCCTTTGCATACGACACGACCTATTATTACGATACTACTTGGGTATATGCTCATGACACAACAGTTGTAAGAGACTCAATATGGCTATTTGCAGTAGATACAGTAAAAATATATGATACACTTGTTGTTGCAAATAATGATACCGTAACGATCCATACCTACTCAAGTAAATTTCCAAATAATTTCACACCTGATATGATCGACCAGAAACAATCTGCATTCCCTAAATACAAGACACTAGGTGATGCACTAAGAGCGCGTGACACGGGTGATAAATCTGCACAAGGCTGGATAAACCAAGCCCTTAATGCTGCTGGCGGTGATTGGACCCGCGCCGAAAGGGAGTATAAAAAATTACAGGAAATTTATTCTACAGCAATGGTTCAAGCCATTACTAGAGAGCCAAAAGACCCATCTTTTATTGGCCCTGATATGAAGTATAAAAGTGTGATCTTCGATACACTAAAGATATTAACATTTGATACAACTTTGGTTCAAGACACAGTCAAAAATCTTGTTAAACAAACTTACGTTAAGTATGATACCTCTATAGTAGATAGACGTCGAGAGGTAATCGCAAACACAACACCTCCTGGACACGAATTAATAATCAAGTATCACAGAAATGGACGCGTTAAAGAAAGAGGTCTAATGAAGGGTAGTAAAAAGAATGGAGAGTGGATACAATACGATTTTAAAGGGGTGCCATTAAGAAAATCATTGTATGAAATGGGAAGATTGGTCGATGACGAGTTAGTTGTTGTTGATGGTCAAGAAGAAAATCCTATGGAAGATTTAAAAAAGTTCACAAAGAAAAATCGAAAGAAGGATAAAGATAAATCCAAGGTAAAAAGGTCAAAAAGTATATTTCAGCTCATTCTTCCTTGGAATAGAGACTAAGTTTTTTCTGCAAGTTCAACAAGAACCCCTCCCGTTGATCTAGGGTGTATAAAGATCACCTTGAACCCTTCAGCTCCTATACTAGATTTGTCACCGATTGTTTCTATACCATGTTTTTTTAAAACCTTTATTGATTCTTCGATATCTTCTACTTGTAAACAAATATGATGAATCCCCGGTCCTCTTTTTTTTAGAAACTTTCCTATAGGAGAATCTGGGTACTTTGATAATAATAGCTCGATCTTTCCCCTTCCTGTATCATAAATATCTGTGATAACACCCTGATCATCAACGTCTTCAGTTTTCGTCTGTTCAATACCAAGTACTTTACTCCAAAATGGAGCATCTTTTTCAAGATCCTTAATAGCTATACCAATATGTTCTACTCCAATAACTTTCATTAAATAAGTCCTTCTATTTTAGAATTTAATTGGATGCCAGCTCCATTTGACCGTGGCAATGTTAATTTTCCATCAATGACCTTTACTCCAATATATGGATCATTATTTATTAAAAGATTACCATCAAGATCAGCAACATCTACTTCACCGGCGAGATGGGA
>CAJVZI010000010.1 GCA_913020665.1 uncultured bacterium
TATAGGAAAAAAAATTGGTATGACTCGTATATTTGATTTTGATGGCAATGCTGTTCCTGTGACTGTTTTGCAAGCTGGTCCGTGCACTGTGACTCAATTAAAAACGATAGATAATGATGGTTACGATGCAATCCAAGTTGGGTATGGAGAACGTAAACAAAAACATTTATCTAAGCCACTCAAAGGTCATTTTGATAAAGCAGGAGTAGAGCCAAAAAGAATTATTGCGGAATTTGAAAAAGTACCTGGGTTTGATTATCAAGTAGGTCAATCTTTTCATGTTGGTATTTTTAATGAGGGTGATTATGTTAGTGTTTCTGGTCTTTCTAAAGGCAAAGGATTTACAGGTGTAATTAAGCGCCATAACTTCGCCCGGCAAAAAAAGACACATGGTACTGGTCATACAGAAAGAGCTCCTGGGTCCATTGGTCAAGCGTCCGATCCTTCTCGTGTGTTTCCTGGTATGAGGATGGCTGGTCAGCATGGTAATGCAAAAGTAACAATTGAAAATTTAGAGATTATGAAAATCGATAAAGAAAATAATCAGCTGCTGATCAAGGGGTCTGTTCCCGGTGCAAAGAATAGTACACTATTTATACGAAAATAAAATTATATGAAATTTGATATAGTCAATTTAAAAGGTTCTAAGGTCAGTGATTTAAATGCAGATAGCAATGTATTTGGTATTGAGCCAAATATTGGTGCTATCAGGCAAGCAGTATTATCAGAAATGACTAATATGAGGCAGGGAACGCATTCTACAAAAAATAGGTCCAATGTTAAAGGTGGTGGAAAAAAGCCTTGGAAGCAAAAAGGGAGAGGTGTTGCAAGAGCCGGTACTATTCGTTCGCCTTTGTGGAAAGGGGGAGGCACGGTTTTTGGTCCTGAGCCACATGATTATAATCACAAATTACCTAAAAGACTAAGCAAGTTAGCAAGATGTTCAATTTTATCCACTAAAGCATCTGAAGGAAATATTTTAGTTGTAGAAGATTTTACGATTAATAGTCATAAGACTTCTGCATTTGTTGCTATTATAGAATCGTTAGATTTAAAAAATAAAAAATTAACCGTACTAGTAAGTGAGTATAATGAAAATCTAGATAAATCGGTTCGTAATCTTAAAAATGTCTATCTTATAGATTCTAAAAAAGCTAGTTCATACGATTTGATAGATTGTGATGTATTGCTTATAGATAAGGCTAGTATAGAAATTTTAACAGAGATGCTTAGCTAATAAATCATGTATTCTAAGATAATTATTAAACCCATTCTAACAGAAAAAATGGCCATTCTTGAAGAAAGAGAGAATAAACATGCTTTTTTAGTTTATAAGAATGCAAATAAAGCAGAAATAAAAAAAGCTATTGAGAAAAAATTTGATGTTAAAGTTGTGAAAGTAGCGACCATTAATCAATTAGGTAAGCATAAACAGATGACCGTACGAAGTGGTGGTCGTACTATTCGCACAAGTGGAAAACGATCAGATTTTAAAAAAGCAATAATCACACTTGATCCAGACTCGACGATTGATTTAATGCGTGGAGAGGCAGCTAATTAGATATGGGTATTAAACAATTAAAATCTGTTACACCTGGTTCTAGGTTTGCTTCACGTTCAGATTTTTCTGAGTTAACTACCAGAACACCTGAAAAAAGTTTAACAAAAGCCCTTAGAAAAAGTGGTGGTAGAAATAATACTGGTAGGATAACAATAAGGCGCAGAGGTGGAGGGCATAAAAGAAGATATAGGTTAATAGATTTCAAGCGTGATAAATATGATATTCCTGGAAAGGTTATGACCGTTGAATATGATCCTAACCGATCCGCAAATATCTCATTGATTAAATATGCTGACGGTGAAAAAAGATATATTCTAAGCCCGGTTGGATTAAAAGTTGATGACCCAGTGATTTCTGGCGAAAAAGTTCCACTCAAAGTTGGAAATTGCTTATCTCTTAAAAATATACCAGCTGGAATATTCGTTCATAATATAGAACTTATTCCAGGGAAAGGTGGGCAGCTAGTTAGATCCGCTGGTGCTGCTGCTCAAGTTATGGCTCATGATGGTGGACTATGTACGCTAAAGTTGCCTTCAGGCGAAATTCGTATGGTTAGTGAAAGATGTTTGGCCACAATAGGTCAGGTAGGGAACAGGACTCATGAACAAATTGTTTCTGGAAAGGCGGGACGTACAAGATGGCTTGGACGTAGGCCAAAAGTAAGAGGCGTTGCAATGAACCCTGTAGATCATCCCATGGGTGGTGGTGAAGGAAAGTCTTCAGGGGGTCGTCATCCAACGACGCCATGGGGTAAGCCAACGAAAGGTTATAAGACAAGAAAGAAGAATAAAAAATCAAATACAATGATTATTAAACGTAGGACAAAATAATGGCCCGTTCTCTTAAAAAAGGTCCATTTGTTGATGAAAAACTTTTAAAGAAAGTTGAAAAAATGAATGAATCTGGGAAAAAACAAGTAATAAAAACTTGGTCAAGAAGATCTATGATAACACCAGAATTAGTGGGGCACACACTTGCTGTGCATAACGGCAATAAATTTATCCCAGTATTTATTTATGAGAACATGGTTGGCCATAAACTGGGTGAATTTTCGCCTACCAGAACATTTAGAATGCATTCTGGAGATAGGAAGTAGAAGAATGGAATCCAGAGCAATTACGAGATACATCCGTCAATCACCCTATAAGGTTAGAAAGACTTTAGATACTGTAAGAGGACTCAAAGTAGGAGAAGCACTGAATCATTTACATTTTTCTCCTGAAAAAGCTGCTAAAGTTATAGAAAAAACCCTTAGGTCTGCTGTTTCTAACTTAATGAATCAAAATGAAGATTTAAATATTGACCCTGATGTACTGGGAATTAAAGAAGCGTATGTGAATGGTGGCCCTGTAATGAAGCGGTTTCGAGCTGCTTCAATGGGTCGTGCGTCTCGATTAAGAAGGCCTACAAGCCACTTAACAATTATTATTACAGACGAAAAATAAAGGAGCTGGATTGGGCCAAAAAACACATCCTATTGGATATCGATTAAGCGTAAATAAAAAATGGAAATCTAACTGGTTTGCACCGAAAAATAATTTTTCTAATGATTTAGAAGAAGATGTTAGAGTTAGGAAATATATTTCGCATCGTTTACCAAATGCAGGTATATCTAAGGTTGAAATTGCTCGTTCTTCAAAAAAGGTTACAGTTACAATATTCACCGCTAGGCCTGGTATTGTTATTGGTCGTGGTGGTGAAGAAGTCAATCGATTAAAAAAAGAATTGCGACAGTTAACTGGTAAAAAGGATGCTCAGATCAATATTTCAGAAGTTAAAAGACCAGAGCTTGATGCTGCTCTTGTTGGAGCTAATATTGCACATCAATTAAAAAAGAAAATTTCTTATCGACGTGTGGTAAATAAGACAATTCAATCTACAATGAGAATGGGCGCAGAAGGGATTAGAATAAATGTTGCTGGCAGACTTGGAGGTGTTGAGATTGCCAGAAGTGAGAAATTTTCTGATGGAAGTGTTCCATTGCATACCTTACGTGCAGATATTGATTATGCATTAACAGAGGCGCACACACAATACGGTGTTATTGGTATTAAAGTTTGGATTTGTAGTGGGCAATTTTCTCGGTAAGGATTATACGATATGTTAGAACCAAAAAAAGTAAAATTTAGAAGAGTGCATCGAGGAAATAGGCGAGGAATGGCAATGCGAGGAAATCATGTAGCTTTTGGTACTTATGGTCTGAAAGCTATAGAGCCCGGCTGGATTACTGCTCGTCAAATAGAATCATCAAGGATTGTTATATCACGAGTAGTGCGAAAAATAGGTAAGATGTGGATTAGAATTTTTCCTGATAAACCAATAACTGCAAGACCAGCTGAAACTAGGATGGGAAAAGGTAAAGGAGCTTTAGATCATTGGGTTGCCGTTGTTAAGCCAGGAAGAATCTTGTTTGAAATTGATGGTGTTACAAAGGAAGAGGCAGACCAAGCATTTAAAGACGCAGGGCATAAATTACCGATGAAAACCAAAATTGTGGTTAGGAGAGCATTTTGATGAAATCGATTCAATTGAAAGAAATGAATAAATTAGAATTGGAAACTAAACTAAATGATAATCTTGAAGCCTTACAAAATCTTAATTTCCAGAAAGCTCTTCAGCAATTAGAAGATGGTACCCTGATATCAAAAACTAAAAAGGAAATTGCACAGATTAAGACTGTATTAAATGAGTTCAATCTTGGCATTAGAGTAGAAGAAGGTGCTAAATAGTGGTTAAAGAAAGAAAAAGACAGACTCTGGTTGGAGAGGTAATTAGTACAAAAATGGAAAAAACTGTTAATGTGCGTGTCACCCGAGAACTACCACATCCAGTATATCATAAAAGAGTAAAGCGCTATAAAAACTATTTAGCGCATGTTGCTTCCATTTCACCTGAAGAAGGTGATATTGTCAAGATTGTATCTATTCGTCCAAAAAGTAAAAATAAATCCTGGCAAGTCAGTCAGGTTATCCGTAAGTCAGTAAAATTAGGTAGATAAAGTGATTCAGCAAGAAACTAGACTAAGAGTGGCAGACAACACTGGAGCAAAAGAAATCCTATGTTTTAAGGTTCTAGGAGGATCAAGAAGGAAGTATGCAAGTATAGGAGATCAAATTGTTATCACAGTTAAAAAAGCTTTGCCTGGTGGTATGGTTAAAAAAGGAGAAGTGCATCGAGCGGTGGTTGTTCGTACAAAAAAAGAAGTGAGCCGAAAAGATGGTAGTAGAATACGTTTTGATGAAAATGCTGCTGTATTGTTGAATAGTGCAGGAGAACCTAGGGGTACACGGATTTTTGGACCAGTTGCTAGAGAACTACGTGATAGTGGATTTATGAGAATTATTTCTATGGCGCCGGAGGTACTTTAAAATGCATGTAAAAAAAGGAATGACAGTTAAGGTTATAAATGGAAATCATAAAGATATGGAAGGTAAGGTTTTAAATGTATTTCCAAAGAAACAGCGTGTGATAGTAGAAGGTGTAAATTTTCGAAAACGTGCTACTAGACCTACACAAGAAAATCCATCTGGAGGATTTGTTGAAAGGGAAGCTCCTATTCATATATCTAATGTAATGATTACTCATGGAGGCCAAGCCACAAGAGTAGGATATAAAATTCTGGAAGATGGCTCAAAAGTACGAATATCAAAAAAAACAAATGAAGAAATAGTATCTAATTAATGGCTGATAATAAAAAATCTAAAAAAACTTCTAATGCATCAAATAAAACAGTGGATGCCTATGCTCCCACTTTGAGATTGGTTTATAGAAATGAAATTGTTCCTAGCTTGTTGAAACTTTTTAATTATTCGAATAAAATGGAAGTGCCCAGACTTAAAAGTATATCATTAAATATGGGAATTGGAGATGCAAAGAATAATTCTAAGGATTTAGATAGTGCAGTAGAAGAGATGACCTTGATTTCAGGTCAAAAGCCTATCATTACTAAAGCAAAGAAGGATATTTCAAATTTTAAAATTAGAAAAGGGTGGCCAGTTGGATGTAAAGTTACTCTCAGATCAAATCGGATGTATGAATTTCTTGAAAGGCTTATTTCAATTGCATTGCCAAGAACTCGTGATTTTAGAGGGCTATCATTTAAATCTTTTGATGGTAGAGGAAACTATAATTTCGGTGTAAAAGAACAGATCATATTTACGGAAATAGACTATGATAAAATACAGTCAATTCGAGGTTTGAATATTACAATCACCACTTCAGCTCAAAGCGATACTGAAGCCTATGAGCTATTAAAATTGTTTGGGCTACCATTAAGAGATAAACCTAAAAAACAAAATATTGATGAGGCCGCATAATGGCAAAAAAATCTAAAATAGTGCGTGAGCACAAGCTAATTAAAAAAGTGCAAAAGTATGCTGCTCTTCGATCTGAATTAAAGGATATAATTAAAAATCCAGATTCATCTCACGAAGACAAAAAAGCTGCTGTTGCGAAATTAGATAAGCTACCAAGGTCATCCAGTCCTATTCGTATTAGGACCAGATGTTTTAAAACTGGTAGACCTAGAGGCGTGATTAGACGGTTTAATTTATCAAGGATAGCTTTTAGAGAGATGGCTCTAAAAGGTGAAATTCCTGGAATAACAAAAGCTAGTTGGTAGGAATAAGTATTATGTCAATGTCAGATCCAATATCAGATTTTTTAACACGTATTCGTAATGGACTTAAAGCAAGAAAAAATTGGATTGATGTACCAAGTAGCGCAATGAAAAAACGTATTGCTTTGGTGCTTAAAGAAGAAAAATATATTCAAGATTTCTTTTTTATTTCTAATGATATAGGTCAGGAGAGTATTAGAGTGTTTCTAAAATATGATTATAATGGTAATCCCGTTATTGAAAATATTAAACGTGTTAGTCGTCCTGGGCTAAGAGTTTATGTTGGTGCTGGTGAAGCGCCACGGGTTCTCGATGGCTTGGGTGTATCTATATTATCCACCTCTAAAGGTGTTTTGTCTAATAAGAAGGCGAATCAGCTTGGTGTTGGTGGAGAATTAATTTGTGAGGTTTATTAGAGAAATATGTCAAGAATCGGACAAAATCCAATACAAATACCGGATGATGTTAATATTTCCATAGAAGGAAATTTAGTTAAGGTTACTGGTAAAAAAGGTGTTCTAGAATTCAATAAGCATAATGCCATGGAAATATTGGAAGTAGATGGAAATTTGATAGTCAAGCGTGATTCAGATGGGCGTGAGCAAAAATCGCTTCATGGTACTACACGCCAAATGATAAATAATATGGTTATTGGGGTATCACAGGGATTTTCAAAAGAATTAGAAATAATTGGAGTTGGATATCAAGCGCAATCACAGGGTCAAAGGTTGCAATTACAGTTAGGATATTCTCACGAAATTATTTTTGATTTACCTGAGGGTATTACTGTCACAGCTAATAGAACCGAGGTTAAAATCGATGGTATTGATAAGCAATTAGTAGGTGCTGTGGCTGCTAAAATTCGTTCATTTAGACCTCCTGAACCCTACAAAGGTAAAGGCATACGGTATAAGGGTGAATATGTGCGCTCGAAACAAGGTAAAACAGTAGGAGCAAAATAATATAATGGCACATCATCGTTCAGTAATACGTAGAGAAGCTAGAAGGCGCAATAGGAGTAAAAAAACTTCGATGGCTCATGCAAGTCGTTATAGACTGGTTGTATATCGTAGCCTTAAACATTTTGAAGCTCAGGTTGTAGATGATTTAAATAATAACACCATTATTTCTGCATCATCTAGAGATAAAAACTTGCAAGCAAAATTAAAGAAAACAAAAAATAAAACAGATATAAGTGTTATGGTAGGTAAGGCTCTAGCAGAAAAAGCAAAAAAGGAAAAATTAGGCCCATTAGTTTTAGACCGTAATGGATACCCTTACCATGGCAGAGTTAAAGTGTTCGCGGAAGCCGCACGAGAGAATGGCTTAGAATTTTAGGAGAATATGATTTGAGTATTATTAATCCAGCTGAACTTGATCTAAAAGAAGAAGCAGTTGTAAAAATTAATAGAACAGCAAAGGTTACATCAAGAGGTAAGCGTTTCCGGTTTTCTGCTCTTGTCGTTGTTGGAGATGGACATGGTCATATCGGTGTAGGGCTAGGTAAGGCAAATGAGGTTATTTCAGCAATTCAAAAGGGAAAAGAAATTGCAAAGAGAAATATTGTTAAAATTTCAATAATTAATGGAACGATACCCCATAAGATTATTGGCAAACACGGTGCAAGTCGTATTTTTCTTAAACCTGCTGCACCAGGAACTGGAATAATTGCAGGAGCACCTGTTAGGGCAGTAATGGAACAGGTTGGTATCCAAAATATATTAACTAAGCGCCAAGGTTCTAAAAATCAAATGAACTTAGTACATGCTACAATGAATGCACTTTTATGTTTGAAAGATGCTGTTTCAATTGCTAATAAACGGGGTTTGACTATCGGAGAGGTATTTAACTAATGACCAAGAATGGTAAAATATTGCGCATCACACAAGTGAAAAGTGGGATTGGTTATAAACCTAAAGCTAAAGCGACGCTTGAAGCCCTTGGTCTAAAAAAGATTCATCAGTCAGTCGAGCATAGTGATTCACCACAAATTCGCGGCATGATTAATGTTATTCCATATCTACTTAAGGTTGAGGAATTATGAAACTAAACTCATTATCTCCAATAAATGGATCAACTAAATCACGTAAGCGTGTTGGTAGAGGTCATGGTTCAGGTTTGGGTAAATCAGCTGGTAGAGGTGATAAAGGTGCTGGTCAGCGCTCAGGTTTTAAACGTCGTGCTTGGTTTGAAGGTGGGCAAATGCCTCTTGCACGTAGACTGCCTATGCGCGGTTTTCATAATCTATTTAAAAAAGATTTCCAAATAGTAAACATTAATAGAATTGAAGCTCTTGGTTTGAAGGAAGTGAATGCGCAAATACTAAAGGAAAATGGTTTAATTCGTTCCGCATTGAAACCAGTCAAAATTCTTGGCAATGGCGATATGAAATCTAAAATAGATATTACTGCAACTGTTTTTAGTAAGTCAGCAAAAGAAAAAATTGAAAAAGCAGGTGGTACTGCTACTGTATTGTGATAGATAAAATAAAAAGTATATTCATTATTCCTGAACTCCGAAGTAGGATTATTTTTACACTTTGTGTTTTAGTAGTTGTCCGTATTGGTGCCCATATACCCATACCTGGTGTGAATGGTGAGGTTCTTGCACTTGCATTTGATGATTTGAAAAGTGGTCTTTTTGGCTTGTTTAATACATTTGTTGGCGGTGCTTTTTCACAAGCTTCCCTCTTTTCATTGGGTATTATGCCCTACATTTCATCATCCATCATTATTCAATTAATGGGTTCTGTGATACCGTATTTTCAAAGATTGCAGAAAGAAGGAGAGGCAGGTAGAAAAAAGATTACTCAAATCACAAGATATGGAACCGTTTTGTTATCCATGATGCAATCCTATGGTGTAGTTGCAGTCTTCTTACCAAGTCTGACATCAAATGGGCAGCAAGTTGTGAATAATCCTGGTATGATGTTTACTTTTACTGGGATGATAAGTATGGTTACGGGTACTTTATTCCTCATGTGGCTAGGAGAAAGGATTACAGAAAGAGGTATTGGTAATGGGATATCTCTAATTATCATGGTAGGAATTATTTCTGCTTTTCCTAATGTCATAATAAGTGAGATTACCATGGTGCAATCGGGTGCTCGCGGCTGGCTCTCAGAATTTATTCTTATGGGTATTATGTTTCTTATAATTTGTTTTGTTGTGCTTTTGACTCAAGGCACTAGAAAGATTCCTGTGCAATATGCAAAAAGAGTAGTAGGTCGTAAAGTCTATGGAGGCCAGAATACACATATACCAATGAAAGTGAATACCGCTGGTGTAATGCCAATTATATTTGCACAGTCTATTATGTTTATTCCAAGTACAGTCTCTACTTTCCTGGGAGATAGTGAATTTGCCGCTACGCTCATGCGTTGGTTCTCTTTTGAACACCCATTTTATTGGGTTGTTTTTGGTTTAATGATAATCTTTTTTACTTATTTTTATACAGCAATTGCATTTGACCCAGTTCAGGTTTCTAGCTCTATGAAACAACAAGGCGGTTTCATACCAGGAGTAAGACCAGGTAAAAAAACAGCAGAATATATTGATAATATCTTAACCCGAGTCACGCTTCCTGGCTCTATTGCATTAGCATTTGTGGCGATATTCCCTTATATATTAATGGAGCTAATGGGTATTAATTATGACCTAGCATCATTTTTTGGTGGAACTAGTTTATTAATTATTGTGGGTGTTGCTTTAGACACTTTACAGCAAATTGAATCTCACTTAATGATGAGACATTACGATGGTTTTCTTACCAAAGGTAAAATAAGAGGTAGGAGACGTATGTAATGATTCATAACCGTTCAGAAAGAGAGATTGATAAGATAGCTGAAAGCTGCCAAATTGTAGCTGATACATTAATCATGCTAGAGCCGTATGTTGTGGAAGGTGCTTGCGTATCTGATTTAGATCGTATGGCTGAAGATTTTATTATAACTCGTGGTGCAAGGCCTGCATTCAAAGGTTATATGGGTTTTCCTGCAACTTTATGTGTGTCCATAGACGATGCAGTTGTACATGGTATTCCAGGTAAAGATATATTAAAGTCTGGCCAAATTGTAGGCATAGATTGTGGTGCAGAATTAGATGGTTATTATGGTGATCATGCAAAATCTTTTGCAGTTGGTACTATTGATTCTTCAAAACAAAAGTTGATTGATGTAACAAGAGAATCATTAGAAAAAGGAATTGCGCAAGCTATTCCAGGTAATTATGTTGGTGATATTGGTAATGCTGTTCAAACGCATGCAGAAGCAAATGGGTTCTCTGTTGTAAGAGAATTAGTGGGCCATGGTATTGGTACTGCATTACATGAAGAGCCACAGATTCCAAATTATGGAAAAGCTAAACACGGTCACTTGTTATCTGCAGGCATGTGTATTGCTATCGAGCCTATGATCAATTTTGGTACTAAAGATGTTTTTACTGGCCCTGATGGATGGACGATACTTACAAAGGATGGTAAGCCATCTGCGCACTTTGAACATACCATTGCTATTACTGATAATGGCCCAAGAATATTAAGCGTGGGTACAAATGGCTAAAGAACAACCAATAACAATTGATGGGATTATAAAAGAAACACTTCCAAGTGCAATGTTTAGAGTGGAAGTAGAGATAGGTGGTAAAATGCATGAGGTCCTTGCACATGTAAGTGGTAAAATGAGAATGCATTTTATTAAGATATTGCCAGGAGATGTGGTTACGCTTGAGATATCTCCGTACGACTTAACACGTGGTAGAATAACGTATAGACAAAAATGATTTGATATGAAAGTAAGACCTTCAGTAAAAAAGATTTGTGCTAAATGCAAAGTCATAAAAAGAAAAGGAGTAATCCTTGTTATTTGTGAAAATCCAAAACATAAACAACGTCAAGGATAGGGTTTAAAATGGCTAGAATAGTAGGTGTTGATATACCACGAAATAAAAAAGTACCTTATTCTTTGAGTTATATACATGGTATCGGGCTGACCACAGCAAAACTACTTTGTCAAGAAGCTAAAGTAGATATTAATGCTAGAGTCCAAGATCTAACAGAAGAACAAGTAGTAGCAATACGTAATGCTATTGGCAATCTTGAGCTAAAAGTTGAGGGTGAATTAAGATCTCAAGTTGCGATGAATATCAAACGATTAAAAGACGCTGGTGCATACAGAGGCCTGAGGCATCGTCGTGGTCTACCTGTAAATGGACAAAGAACTAAAACAAATGCTAGAACCCGTAAAGGTAAAAAACGTACTATTGGGCTTGGTAAGGGCTCAGCAGTATAAAATAAAGAGAGTAAAAATTGGCAGATAAGACATCAAAAAAGAAAAAGAAAAAGAGCGTAGAGCCGCATGGCGTTGCTCATATAAAATCCACTTTTAACAACACTCATGTTACTTTAACAGATAGACTAGGCAATGTTATTATTTGGGAGAAGGCAGGTACATCTGGATTTAAAGGTTCTAGAAAAAGTACTGCATTTGCTGCAACTATGGCTGCAGAAAAAGCTGCTCAAGCTGCATTATCAATGGGACTTGCAAGTGTTGATGTTGAGGTAAAAGGTCCTGGAGCTGGTAGAGAGTCAGCAATACGAGCTCTTGCAGTAGCTGGACTACAGATTACTAGTATAAAAGATGTCACACCTTTACCGCACAATGGTTGTCGACCACCAAAGCGTAGAAGAGTATAGTAGTCATGGCAAAGTCAAATAAGCCGAAAGGCAAACTTGTTAGGAAATTTGGAGAAAATATCTTTGGTAATCCAAAATATGATCGTTTGTTAAATAGAAAACCGTATTCACCTGGACAACATGGACAGAGCCGGAGATCAAAACTATCTAATTATGGAATACAGCTCCAAGAGAAGCAAAAAATTAAATTTATGTATGGGCTTCTTGAAAAACAGTTCAGACTGACTTTTGAGCGCGCAGAAAAAATGAAAGGTGAAACCGGCACTAATATGTTGCAAATTCTTGAAAGTAGGCTTGATAATGTTGTATACCGACTTGGTTTTGCACCATCACGACCTGCTGCTAGGCAGCTAGTAAGTCACAAACACTTTTTAGTAAATAATAAGATTGTAAATATATCTTCTTTCATTGTAAAACCTGGAGATGTCATTGAGGTTCGTGAAAAAAGTAGAAAAATGGATATTATATTAGAATCTATGCGCCGAATTAAAGGAGATATGGATTTATCATGGTTATCACTAGATAAAGCAAAAATGAAAGGGACTTTTAATGCAGTCCCCGATCGAGATGAAATGCAACTCACTATTAATGAACAGTTGGTTGTTGAACTTTATTCAAAATAATTGAAATAGGAAAAACAGTTTATGGCTAAAAAAGAACTTGAAATAAATGTTGATTTTAAAGATGAGACAAAATCTGGTGATAAAGGATCTTTTTCACTACAACCATTAGAACGTGGATATGGCACAACGCTAGGCAATGCAATGCGGAGGGTCCTGTTAACTAGTATCCCAGGTGCAGCTATTACACATTTGAAGATAGATGGTGTGCAGCATGAGTTCTCTACTATTAAGGGTGTTAAAGAAGACGTTGCAGATATTATAATGAATCTAAAAAAAGTTAGATTTAGACTTATGGACAATGAGCCAGATAAAATTACTTTAAAATTAAAAGGGAAGAAGGTTTTTACAGCCCAAGATATTCAAGATGCTAGTGACCAATATGAAATTTTAAACCCAGAGGAATACATTACTGAAATAAATTCTTCAGGAAAAATGGATATTGAATTACGTGTAGGTATAGGAAAAGGTTATGTTCCTTCAGAAGATAATGATAAACCAAATCTTCCCCTTGGAACGCTTTCTATTGACAGTATTTTTAATCCAGTAACAAATGTAACATTTAATGTTCAACCAGTTCCTGGGGCAAAAGAACCAATTGAGATTTTAAATTTAGATGTAGCTACCGATGGGTCAATTACTGCTAAAGATGCAGTGTCATATTCAGCTACTTACCTTAGGGAGCACCTGAAGTTTGTTGAAGCTATCTCTAACCCAAGCGTATTAGAAATATCAGATGGGGTTTCTGACGAGACTATGGCACTAAGAAAACTTCTTAATCAAACTATTGATGAGATGGAGCTATCAGTACGGAGCTATAATTGCTTGCAAGCTGCGGGAATAAAATATATTCACGAACTAGTTAGCAAAGAAGAAAATCAGATGCTAAAATATAAAAACTTTGGACGTAAATCTCTTACAGAGTTAATAGAGAAACTTGATTCTATGGGCTTACATTTTGGTATGGAGGTCGATAAAATTATGGCTGAAGAAGGATAGTAATGCGTCATAATAAAAGAGGAAGAAAGCTAAGTCGCAAAACTGCTCACAGGAAAGCCCTAATGTCGAATCTTGCGGTTGCACTAATTACACATAAAAAGATCAAGACCACTGATGCCAAGGCAAAGGAACTTCGTACATATGTTGAGCCTTTAATAACGTTTGCAAAACGTGGTGATCTTCATGCAAGAAGACAAGTATTAAAGAAAATCCGGCATAAAAATGTTGTGCGTGAATTATTTGATAATATTGGTCCATCATTTTCTGATCGTAATGGTGGATATACTCGTATAACTAAACTTGGTTTTAGAGATAATGATTGCGCACCTGTATCAATTATAGAATTTGTTGATATGGTTGGTGATCCGGATTCCAAAAGTAAAGAACAAGAATAATAAATCATTTATTTGATTAGCAGATTTGTGAATCATATCTGGATATTTTTAAGAAGGGCGACATTTGTTGCCCTTCTTTTTTTTATAAATAATATTTTAATTGCATCGGTATTTAATGTCAGAGCGCTGTGGGTTGTGCGAGACCATGTTACAAGTAAAGAATCAATCGATCGAGTCTTGATGTTTGCAGAGGAAAATAATTATAATCATTTATTTGTTCAAATAAGAGGAAGGGGAGATGCATATTATAATTCTAGATTAGTTCCTAGGACTCATCTTTTAAAAGATACTGACTTTGACCCTTTGCAGTATATTTTGAAGAAATCTAAAGGGACATCAATTAAGATACATGCATGGTTAAATGTATATTACCTTTGGTCTTATTATGAAAAGCCTACCCAGGATAATCATATTTTATTAAATCACCCAGAATGGTTAGATACAAAAGTTCCCGATCAAATGGACGTTGGTGAAGTTTTAAAGAGCATGAAAAAAGATCGTAAAATTAATGGCGAAGGATTTTACCTTGCTCCAACACATCCAGAAGTGGATGCTCATCTTCAAAATGTCATAACTGAACTATTACAAAATTATAATCTAGATGGTATTCATTTTGATTATATAAGATATCATGCTCTTGGATGGGGTATGAATCCTACAGGCTTAAAATTCTTTTTGAATTATTCTATTGGAATGCCTGGCCTACCGGCATTAGAGGTTAAACAGAAACCATCATTTGATGATTATAAAAGATCCGCAATTACTAAATTTTTAAATAAAGCATCAATGCGCATTAAAGCTTATCAGCCAGAATGTGTTATCTCGGCTGCTGTAAAGCCAAATCTTTTTAATGCAAGAAATACATTTGGACAAGAATGGGATGTTTGGCTAAAAAGAGGATATATCGATTGGGCAGTACCCATGAACTATTCAAATGAAAATAGAACATTTGAAAATAATTTGAAGATTATAAAAGATAATATACCATCAAAACACTTAAATAGAATAATTATGGGAATTGGGGCATATAATCAGAATCCAAGGTTTGCAGGTCAGAAGATATACAGAGCAGGGAAGTATGATTTTGGTGGTATCAGTATTTTTTCATATACTGTTTTTAAAGAGCAGCCTAACTATGCAAAACAAATAATAAAATATCTGAATTAGGTAAAATTGATTTGAAGAATATTCATCCACCTATTGGCAACAATCTTAAATGTAAAAATTGGCAGATTGAAGCGGCTTATAGAATGATCCAACATAATTTGGATCCAGATGTAGCAGAAATCCCAGAAGAACTTATTGTTTATGGTGGTAAAGGAAAAGCTGCGAGAAATTGGGAATCATTTAACGCAATCTTAAGGACTTTAGAGCGACTTGAACCAGACGAAACATTGCTGGTTCAATCTGGTAAGCCAGTCGGTGTAGCAAAAACACACTCTTATGCACCAAGAGTACTTATTGCCAATTCAAATTTGGTCCCCAAATGGGCTACGTGGGATCATTTTAATAAACTTGAAAAAGATGGTCTAATGATGTTTGGACAAATGACTGCTGGTAGTTGGATCTATATTGGTACTCAAGGAATACTGCAGGGTACTTATGAAACCTTTATTGCTGCAGCTAAAAAACATTGGGGAATAGATTCTCTTAAAGGAAAACTAATTTTAACCTCTGGATTAGGGGGGATGGGCGGTGCACAGCCTTTAGCTGTTACAATGGCAGGTGGAGTTGTAATATGTATTGAGATAGATAATCATCGGATTAATAGACGTCTTGAGACAAACTATCTAGATAAAGCTACAGATTCCTTTGAAAAAGCAATAAAAATGGCTAAGGATGCAGTTTTTAAAAAAATACCACTCTCTATTGGTTTATTGGGTAATGCTGCAGATATAGTTCCAAAATTTGTTAGTAGCGATATTATTCCTGACATGGTGACCGATCAAACATCAGCGCACGATGAACTGATTGGATATATACCAAATCATCATACGATAGAAGAAGCTGATAAACTGCGAGAATCCAATCCAAAAAAGTATAAGCATGAATCGATTCGATCTATGGGAGAACATGTAAATGCAATTCTAGAGCTTCAAAGGAAAGGCTCTATTGCATTTGATTATGGAAATAATATTAGGGCTCAAGCTGAAAAAGCAGGTGTAAAGAATGCGTTTGATTTTCCAGGTTTTGTTCCTGCATATATTAGACCTCTATTTTGTGAAGGTAAGGGACCATTTAGGTGGGTTGCCTTATCTGGCGACCCAAATGATATATATAATACAGATAAAAAGGTGATTGAGTTATTTCCTAAAGATAAAGCTTTGTGTCATTGGATCGAAATGGCGCAAAAAAAAGTTAAGTTTCAAGGACTTCCATCTAGAATTTGTTGGTTGGGTTATGGCCAGAGAGCAAAATTTGGTTTAGCCTTAAATGCTATGGTAAAGAGCGGTGAATTATCAGCGCCAGTTGTCATAGGTAGAGATCATTTAGACTGTGGTTCTGTTGCATCTCCCAATAGGGAAACTGAAAGTATGAAAGATGGGAGTGATGCTGTCGCTGACTGGCCAATACTAAATGCTTTATTAAATACAGCTAGTGGTGCATCGTGGGTATCCTTTCATCATGGAGGAGGTGTAGGTATGGGCTACTCACTGCACTCAGGTCAGGTTATTGTTGCAGATGGCACAGATGAAATGGACGCAAGGTTGTCTGCAGTATTAAACAATGACCCAGGTATGGGGATTTATAGACATGCAGACGCAGGTTATAGTGACGCAATTGAAAATGCTAAAAAATGGAATATTGATATTCCAATGCTTGAAAAATAGTAATTAATTATGTCATCAATTAAACTATCTAACATAGGGCAATTAATTACATACGATTCTGAAGCTAAAAGAATGATATCAAAGGATAATTCTGAAATAGTTATCCATAATAGAAAAATATTAGAAATTGGAAATAACTTGGGTGATGCTGATCAATTAATAGATTGTAATGGGATGCTCGTGACACCAGGTTTTGTTGATTCACATACGCACCCTGTCTTTTTAAATGGTAGAGAAGATGAATTTAAAATGAGGATAGAGGGTAAAAGTTATGAGGATATCGCTGCTGCTGGTGGCGGTATAATTAATAGTGTAAATGATGTAAGAGAATCTTCAGAAGAAGAGCTCATACTTCGTGTTAAAGACCGGATGGATAGATTTCTAAAGCTTGGTACCACTACGATTGAATGTAAAAGCGGATATGGTTTGAATACAGAATCCGAGCTTAAATCACTTAAAGTAATACATGAAGTTAATAAGTCTCACGATATTGATATGGTTGCTACTTTTATGGGTGCGCATGCATTTCCTAAGGAGTTTGTACAAAAACATGATGCATATGTAGATATAATTTGTAAGGAGATGATTCCTGCTGTTGCTAAACAAGGCATCGCAAAATTCAATGATGTTTTTTGTGAAGATGGTTATTTCAACTTAGAACAGACTCGAAAAATACTTCTTGAAGGGAAGAAATATGGTCTCATTCCAAGAATGCATGCTGCTGAATTTACAGATTCAGGATCAGCTGTTTTGGCTGGAGATCTAAAGTCTATTTCTGCCGATCACCTTATGGCTGTTAGTGATGAGGGCATTGAAGCACTCAAAAGAAATGAGGTCATAGCTACATTATTACCAGGTACAACATTCTTTTTAGGAAAAACAAGTTATGCACCATATAAAAAACTTAAACATGCAGGTGTAGATATTGCACTTGCAACAGATTATAACCCTGGAAGTTGTCATATCCAATCAATGTCATTTATCTTATCATTGGCTTGTATTTATATGAACATGGATATTATGAATGCAATTAAAGCTAGTACGTTCACTGCCGCAAGGTCAATGATGTTAGAAGGGGAAATAGGTTCAATTGAAAAAGGAAAATATGCTGATATCATAATTTGGAATATTAATAGAGTCGAACAAATACCATATATGGTAACAGACCAACCTATCCAATGCGTTTACAAAAAAGGTATGCCTGCATTTATAGCTTGATTGTCCTTCATACAAAAGTGTAAAATTATTGACAATTTATTACAAGAAACTATGAGATCTAACCGAATATCATTTTTACTAATTAGCGCAATATTCTTGAATATTGGTAGTCTATATGGAAACTATGCCTTTAAGAAAAAAGTTAAGGATGTATGTAAATCCTATCGTATCCCTATGGAATCATCACAATTAACTCTTGATGATGATGAAGTTTTATTGAATATGGAAAGCGGTAGAAATAATTTTGAAATGTTTATGCTTGTCGGATTTGCTTCTGCAGGACAAGCTATTGCGCACCAAAAACAGATGGGACTTTCAAATGCTTATTTGCCAGGCTCAGTTCGGGTTATTGTAGCTGTGCCAATATCAAAGGGTGATTTTAATCAATTCGTGGCCGTATGCAGTTCAGAAATGGCTATTTCTTTAGCTGATGGGGATATGGATTCGTCTGATTTTATGCAAGAGATCATGAATAACATGGAAATACTATAAGGAGTAAAAAATGGAATTAGATTGGGGAATGATTTTAAATCAATACATACGTGCGATAGGATGGTCTATTGCTGCATCTGTAGGCTTCGCATTCGGTATAGGAATTGCTTTGAAGGTTTTTGATTTGTTATCCACCGATATTGACGAATGGGAAGAAATAAAGAAGGGGAATATGGGTGTTGCTCTTATCTTTATCTCATTGATTGTTATGGTTGGCTTGTTGGTCTACAAAGTTATTTAGTTTATTTTATTTACCATGAAATAGAATGTAAAAAGCCTTTCCAGTGGAAAGGCTTTTTACATTATAGATACTGCTTTTTCAAGAAAACCCCCATCAGTTTTATCAAAATCTGAAAGGTTAGGAGAGTCGATATCTAGAACAGCTATTAGTTGCCCATTATGAAAAACGGGTACAACAATCTCAGACCTTGTTTTTGGATCACATGATATATAACCAGGAAACTCTAATACATTATCAACAATAATTGTTTTTTCTTCCTTAGCAACGTTGCCACAAACTCCTTTGCCAAATTTGATATGAGAACATGCTAGGACATGTCCTTGGTAGGGACCTATCTCCAGTAAATCTGGTTTTGTCTTCACATAAAAACCACAAAATAACCAATGTTTAAATTCAGAATGTAAAATAGCAGCCATTAAAGACATTTTTGCTTGTGCAGAAAGTGGAGGGGTGGATGGCAATGTAGATTCAAGGATCTTAATTACCTTGTTATATTTATTTTCTTTATTCATTATTTGATCAATAAAAAAATATACATAAATAATGGTGCAGCTATGGTATTTATGAGATTGACAATATCATTATTTATCCATTTATTTCCAGATATAAGGGTTGATCCATCTTGATATTCTTCGATGATCTCCCCTGTTTGGGTTTCGTATTTTGCTTGAAAGATTGCTCCAGCCAACGAGTCAACAATTGCTGCAATGAATCCTGAAAAAATAATACCATAAATAATTATACTTTCCATTGGTATTAAGACCCATGCAGTAAAACCGATAATACAACTTCCCAATAGTGATCCAAGAGTACCAATTCTTGTCAATCCGCCTGAAAGACCGTGTTCCATTGGCCTAAATGAAATAATTGATATAGGTTTGTGCTTTGAAAGCTTTCCAAATTCAGTTCCCCAAGTATCTGACATTGCAGCTGCAACTGAGGCTAGAAAAAGGTATATATTAAAAGGGTTTGGATATAAAAAATCTACTATACATACCAATGTTGCAACTCCACCATTGGCGTAAACCTGAATAATATCTCTTTCAGATCCTTTTGATCTATAAAACGATCTATTTTTAATAGTTTTACTAATAATTGAGCTAAAAACAAAAAATATAGCTAAAGAGATTAAATGTATATCTGAACCCAGCATTATGATCACAATAGCCATTATTATGGCTCCAAATAATCCATTTATATTCAAAGAGTTAAACCAATATGCAATACCAAATAGGCATATGACCAAAATAACTAATATAGATGATCTTGATAGCATGATATGCATCATATTATTTGATGAATCTTCAAAATTGAAAAAAAATCCGATCATAAATAGTATACTTATAATAGGAATAGAAAAATTATCAGACCCCTTGCAACTAGTTATTTCTGCAGCAGTTGCAGCGGTTGCGATAAATAATGCAAAAAATAATAAAAAGATATTTGGATGGTTAAAAAACCATTTTGAAAATATATAGATAATGACCACTGCGCTGATAAAAAAAGCAACTGTACCCGGGATTGTCTTTTTATCTTTCCATATTATAAATTGAGATTTTGATCCTACATTTTCACCAACCTGTGCAGCGATCGGATCACAAAAAGCAAGTAATGATAAAGCTATAATGACAAACTCAGGATAACCCCAAAATCCTATTACCATAACTAAATAACCAATTGGGAAATAGATCGTGCCATATGTGACTCTACTCTGTGAGTGAATCCCTTTGAATTGTTCACTATTTAAAGTAATAATGTTCATAATAATAAAAATTAATGCTAGGAGAGATGGTAAAATATTACCCTGGAATATCATCGGCGAACATGCTACCATGATTCCCACAAGAAGGTGTATCAATCTTCGATTTGATTCAGCAGACAACCAGCCTAGTTTTAGTGAAAACTCACTCCCTAAGACACAACTTAAAATTATTATAAGAAGAGCAAAAAATGTCCACCATTCATTTTCAAATGGAATCCATAGTGGAAATGTCATAAATAAACTTATCGTGTGGACATGTAAATGGCAATAAAGGAACATCAAATATTAAATTTTAATATATATCTATAGGATAAAAATGATTATTGCAGTGAACGATTTCGTAAAACGCCAAGTTAAAGATTCAGGAAAAACCTACGCAAGATCAATGAGCTTTGATTCCATTGCTAAGCATGCTGAAGATCAAATGAGTAAGGGATGTTTTTCTAAAGGGTATAGGGATGGAGTAAAAATAGTTCATGCAGATTATTCAATCATTGATGATTTTGTATGTCCATATGTAAAAATAGATGAGAATACACAATTAGTTTCGAGGATTGTAAGAAGGAGCCCTCATGAAGAATCATATATTCAAACTCGTGCAAAAAATGGTGAACCTTTAGAGACGGGTAAAGTTGATCTGATAATATACCGTCATGATGTATTGATAGAGAATAATGAGAATACTACTAATGCAGAGTGGGAGTTGATAAGTATTAATGCTATTCCTAAAGGTTTGGATTCTATTCCTATGGGACCAATCACTATGATGAGGAATCAATTAAACCTAGAAGGTGGAACAAAAGCATTATACAGAACTGAAGAATGGGCAGAATCTGTACAATTTTGGCAAAAATACGCTGCAATAGAGCCAAATATCTAATATTGATAAAGGTGTTTACAATTATAATATGAATAATTAAGTTTCCGGTATATAGCCATTTAGGTAATCCAATATTAATCTGGCTAAAAAAAACCGAGGTACTATGAAGGGGACTTATTGTAATCACAAGCCATCTTTCTGTGGAATAAACCGTTTTATTCCTCTGATACTATGTTTATCCTTTATAATGGGACAGGGATATCAGGTTTCTGGTCGCGCATTTAATGAGGCTGGAAAAAAATTAGGTCCTGTCCGGATCGTGATCTATGATCAAGATAAAAGAAAGGTTACAGAGATAGAGACTGGCGGTAACGGAAAATTCAAGATGAAAAATATACCTGATGGGAAATATACTATGAATATATATGGCCCAGATGGATATGGTACTACAGAGAATATTACGGTTAGTGGTGCAAATTTAACTGATCTTAAGCCTGCTCTGAATCCTGCTACAGATCAAGTACAAATAAAAATGGAAGCGGCAGGTAATGGAGCGTCATTAAATTGGCAGTCTGTTGCACAAGCTGCGGACTATATTGTTTATCGCGATAATAATGAGATCGGCACAGTACGTGAAACATTCTATTTAGATGAGGTGGGGCCTGGTCAAACATTTGCCTATAATGTTATAGCAGTAAAAAATGACCAGACCATGGGAACGCGTTCTATTACTGAATATGGTAAAGCATTAATGCCGTCACCTGAGAACTTGGTTGCAGAAGCTAAAAAGAATATGATCAAATTAGCTTGGGATGCAGTAGAAGATGCCACTGGGTATACAATCTATAGAGATGGGGAAAAGGTTAATTCCACGCCTGATAATTCCTATAGCGATTTTAAATTAAAATTTGATACCGAATACTCTTATACTGTATCAACTCTTGATCATCATTCTGATGAAGGCAACCAATCGGTTAGTGTGTTTTCATCTACACATCCCGAGATTGCAAAGCCAAAGGGTCTAAAAGCAGAAAGTGGTGCAAACCAGGTCTCGCTAACCTGGAAGGCAGCCAAGAATAGTATTAAATATTATGTTTATCAAAATGGTACCTTGATCGATTCAACAAGTGGATTAACCGCAGATATCAATACTGAAGCAGGTACTGAGAATTGTTTTACGGTTGCAGGAGTAGATAAATATGGATCTGTAGGTACAAAATCTGAAGCGGCTTGTGACAAAAGTCAATTTAGTCCGCCTGATTCAATTGTAGTTACGAATGATAGGCGCAATAATAATTTGATCGAATGGTCAGCTGTTGAAGGAGCAAGCTCTTATAATCTTTATGCAAATGGAAAACTCCAGACGAACACAACAAAAACAGAGATCAATCTAAAAAGTTTAAAATGGGATACAGACTATTCATATTACCTAACATCATTGACTGAAGATGGTGTTGAAGGTCCCCAGTCAGCGGAATATTCTGCACGTACTCCACAGATCTATATCATTCAAGGATTACTATTGGATGAGGCGGGAGATGCGAAAAATGTTGATCAGGCTAAGGTATTTTTATACGATTCCTCTGGAACAGATCTACTAGAAGAATTTGTTGTATCTAGAAATGGAAAATTCAGGTTTGAGAATGAGATCATCGCAGATCATTATACTATCATGGCATATGGAAATGGTAGCGGTAACGGTGGTGATAGGGTCCATGTCATTAATAGTGATATAACTGACCTTAAAATAGACCTATCAACGGAGGGACTACGGTCTGATGTCACTGTTGAGAGAGGTGTAGGACAATTAACAGTGCACTGGACTGACATTCCGCAGGCCAAATCATATAATATTTATAAGAATGATAGACTGATACAAAATATCATTGGTGATACTTCCTATGTTGATATTGTTGCCCCTGGTGTGCCCACATCATATATGGTCCGTTCTATAGACCTTTATGATCTAGAGGGTCCAACATCAAATACCGTTACAGAAAAAGCATCATTCCCTCCACCAGAATTATCAATATCTGTAATCGCAGGCGGTTATACAGTTGAAGGTAGTGGTCGGTTGATAAACTTAAGTTGGCCGGAAGTGCCTGGAGTAACAAAATATGCTCTTTATAGAGATGGAGAATTACTCGCAAAACAGTCAGAACTTCTTTATGAAGAAAAAGATCTAGATTGGAATACAACTTATATCTACGCTATTAATTCAATAGATGCAGATGATCTTGAGGGTGTGAATTTTGTAGATACTGTTACTACACATCCAAAGGTTTCGACACCTGTCTTCAAATTATCAGGAAAAGTAAATTCCATTGAGATCTCATGGGATGCGATACCTGGCATGGCTGGTAAATATAAGATTTTTAGGAATGGTGGGAATATAGCAGACCTTGATGCATTGAGTTTTATAGATCCTGTGACTCCTGGAGTTGAGTATTGTTATACGGTCGCAGCAGAAGATACTTTTAAGACGGTTAGTCCAGATGCTGAAATTCAATGTGCTAAAGGATTTTTTGCACCTCCTGGTAATTTTACTGGTCGCGTACTACGTAATTACGCAGCTTTTACTTGGGAACCAGTCCTAGCAGCATCAGGATATAGGATATATAGAGATGGAGAACTCGTTCTTGATACACCAGATGCGACAGAATTTGTAGATGCAAATTTAAAGTATGATACTTATTACACATATGAAGCCTGTAGTTATGATCAAGTAGGAGATGAAGGTCCAAAAATAACATATCCTATCACCACTCATGAAGAGGTGCTATCTGTTGGCTTGACTGCAGAAGCTGATCTTGAGAAGGTCACATTGAATTGGGAAAAATCAAACTTGCGGGTTGACCATGCTTACAGAATATATCGTGATAGTGAATTGGTCACTGAGATAACAAATACAACCTATGAGGATTTTGTCCCACCTGGGAAATTCTTTTGTTATACGATCACAGTAAAAGATAAATATGATACAGAAGGACCTGCCTCTAATTCTGAGTGCCAAAAGATACTTGTTAATTATCCAAGAATGCTCCAGGTGACTGGAGATGTAAGAAGAGTCCTTTTTAGTTTTAAGCAAATGATCGGAGCAGCATCATATAATATTTATGAGGTTGATCAAGAAACGGATTCATTGACATTTCTCACTAAGACAAGAAGCACTTATTATGAGCACAAGGGTCTAGATTTTGATACAGAATATTGCTACCAGCTTGCAAGTGAAGATGGAGATGGTGATGAAGGTCCTAGGTCACCTACGATGTGTGGATATGTGCTACCTCCACCACATCTTACACTAATATCGAAGAAGTTTATGGAAAATACCGGCAATGGTATGTTAGATGGTCGTGAGAATGGATGGGCAATATTTAAAGTTGTTAATGACGGTCGTAGCCCTGCAAGGGAACTAAAACCCTGGCTACAACCTGAAGATGGCACTATGACACCATCATTAAAGATCGACTCTGTAAAAACTATACCAATTTTGGCTGTAGGTGATACGGCACAAATAGAATTCTCAATTTATGCCAAACTAAAAATAGAAAGTGGAGAAAGGAATTTTTTCTTTAGAGTGGAAGAATTTTCAGGTATGGATCTTGAACCTGAACCTATTTCCTTTCCAACATTAAAAGTAACGCCACCTAATCTAGTGGTTACAGATTTTGCGATTGATAACGAATGGGGGCAGCATTATGTGCCAAACAATGAAACGGTTACAATGACAATAAGAGTGCAAAATCTATCGGTTGGTTTAACTGATACTGCGAGTTTTAAATTTAGTCGGGATAGTTCATTTTTGTTTGATGATCAAGATGAACTTCACGAATATGGATTAATTAAGGGCGGCGAATTCATAGATCTTAGTTTTGAGATGATGACCAGAGAGGATGATTTTACAGTAGAATTGGAAATGTATGATTATTTTGAAACAATAAAGACGATATCGATCTATGTAGAGACGATGAAGAACTATAAGGGTAAAGAAGAAATGGTCGTTTATGAGACACCCTTTCCTAAGGAGATATCCATTGGTGAAAAGACGATAAAGCCTGAGATCATTAGCGATATTCCAAGAGCATCATTAGATCGTGAAACCATAGGCATAGTTCTAGGGAATCCAACATTTTGGGACTCAACGATCGTAGGTAAACCTTCGATCCATGAGAATGTGAAACAGGTAAGAGAGTATTTTCATAATCTATTTGGAATGTCAGACCATGACATTGTTCCAAGTCAATACTGGCTTTTTAATGATGGTATAACTAGTAATGATTTTAAGACAGTGTTTGACCCTGATATGGGATATATAAGAAAAAAGGTAATATCTAGTCTTGAATACTCTGAAAAGGACAGTTTAGATCTAATGGTGTATTTTAGTGGCGAAGGTACTACTCATAATGGAGAAAAAGTCATCTTACCTTATGATGCTGACTCAACAAATAGTAATTCATTTTTCCCAGTAAAACGACTTTATTCAAACTTGGCTAATATTCAAGCTATTCCTGAAGTAGGTAATGTTACGCTTTTCATGGATGTTGATTTTAATAATCCATCTTTTACCCAAAGCATAGTTAAACAAAGTGATATTGTAGAAAACCCAAAGAAAAAGAAGAAAAAGAAGAAAAAGAAGAAAGGTGAACCAGAGGAACCTATTAATGTTTTGCCCAAGGAAATAATGCCTCCTGAAACAATAACAGTATTCTTTGCGTCGAACACTACACAATTAGCCTATGATCATCCTGACTATAGCAGTAGTATGTTTACCTATTATCTTTTAAAGGGATTAAAAGGTGCAGCAGATAATGGAGACAAGATGGTAACGGTATCTGAGCTTCATAATTACGTTTTAAAGAACGTAGAGGACTCTACTAGGACACTTTACAAAGATCTACCACAAATACCAATACTCTTTACTTCTAACCCTGATCGGGTACTTTATAAATTACCCTAAACGATCATAAGCTGATTGTCTCTATATTAGGTCGATCAATGTTATCTTTATTCATCAGATTTGGGGTTTGTATTATTGTAATTACGCCCCTTTTATCTCAAAATGTTAATATAACTGGTACAGTTATCAATCCAGTTGAGAAACCAGTAAAAAAGGCCGTTATAACCCTTAGAAATCTCAAAGATGAAATAATTCAGGAAGATATTACTAATAGAAAAGGGAAATTTGAGTTAGAGGATGTTGAGCCAAAGTTTTATTATCTTGTTGTAGAACATGAAGGTGATGGCTCGAAAAGGATCAAGCTGAACCCAAGAAAAAATGAAAATAATGACCTAGACCTATTATTGCGATTGAATGGTGAAGAACAGCCGATTGAGTGTTTTTTATTTGGAGATGAACCACCTACATCTTTTGACCCGATATTGAATATAAAAAATCTAGATATTAAAACAGAGCCGGGTCATATATCAATATCATGGAGAGATATAAAACAGGCAAAGCTTTATACTCTTTTTGAAAATAAGACTAAAGTTTACGTTGGAGAGGATACACGTTTTGAGAAGGATATACCTCCAGGAACTGAATATTGCTATACGATCCAAGCATCCGGGAATTATGATCTTAAAGGAGAGGTCTCTACTCCATTTTGTTCAAGTGCTCCTACGGAGACTCCGAGAGATATTAAGATTGATATTTATAAAAATGATCTTTCAATAGGGTGGGGAGATGTGACAGGTGCCATTTCTTACCTTGTCTATAGAGATAATGAAAAAATAGGTGAGACCAATGCACCGCCTTTTAAAGATAATGACTTGGAATTTGATAAGGATTATTATTATAAGATATCTGCCCTTGATGCTTTAATGAATGAAAGTGAAACCTCTGTTGAGGTGAAAACAAAAACTCATCAGTTTGTTGATGTGCCCATACTATCATCAATGAATAGTAAAATGAATATTACTCTCATATGGAATGAGGTTAAGGGAGCAGTATCCTATAATATTTACCGAGCTGGAGAGAATATATCAAATGTAAATGGAACCTCTTTTACAGATTCTATGCTACCAGGTAAAGAATATTGTTATCAGGTTAGTTGCATTGATCAGTATGATATTGAAAGCGATCTTTCAGTTGAACACTGTACAAAAGTACCTCTATCACCACCAAAAGGTTTACAAGCTGATGCTGGCGTTTCTAGTATGAATTTATATTGGGATGAAGTGGCTGGTGCTGATAGTTATTTGATCTATGAAAAGGTGAATCAAGATTCGATCAGTTATATGGGAGAGTCTAGATCAACTCAGTTTACTGTAACATCATTAGACTTTTCAGCTGATCTTTGCTTTGTTGTGACTTCAATAGATATGGATGGTCAAGAAAGTGAATTTTCAATTCCAGCATGCAACATTGTTCTAGACCCACCCCATTTTATAATTCAAAGTATGACCCTTAATGAACCATCAGGTAATGGTGTGCTCGACGCACGAGAAGGCGGCTCATTACAATTTGCAATTTTTAATGATGGACAAAGTCCTGCGCATCAGGTGGTTGCTTCAGTTATACAAAAAGATCCAGATCTTTTTTTGATCGTTGGAGAACCATTCATTTTAGACACATTAGAAGCAGGTAGGATCAAGTATGTGAAAATTGATATTAAAGGATTACTGCAGTTGGAGACAGGGGAGCATGAACTCGAATTACAACTCTCAACTATGGAGGACATTGGCTTAGATGAACCATATGTTTTCAAAATAGAAACAATGTCAATGATTCCGCCAAAGATGATAGTTGCAGATTTTGCAGTATCAAATGAATTCAATACCCATTATATTCCAAAGAATGAGCCTGTAAACCTAACAATAAGAATTCAGAATGTTGGAGAAGGTGATACTGAATCGGTTTCGTTAACAGTCAAGAAAAACAGGACATATTCGACCCCAGATTTTAATGGAGATGTGACACTGCCTGGATTTGACCCTGGCGATTATATGGATGTTGATATTCCGATCATTACTTCAGAGGATAACTGCACCGTTATGATAGAACTAACAGATTATCTGGGTCGAAGTAATGAGCAACGTATTAATCTTGAGACCATGAGGAATTACCGCTCACCATTAGAACTCACTATACAAGATATAGGTACAGAAGATGTGGAGTATTATCCTGATGAATTGGGTGAAATAGATGTAGATAGACAGATACCGTTGGGGAGAAAAAACCCAAATGGGATCGCTGTTATTATCGGCACTCAAGATTATGATGATTTTAAAAATTATCCATCTCTAAACTATGTTTCGCGTGATAGGGATGTAATTCGAAACTATTTTAGTAAGGCTTTTGGCTTTTCAGACTTTCAGATGTTACCCTCAAAACCTTGGCAAATGGAGGGAGGTCCTTCCAGTGAAGAATTCAGTATAATTTTTGATCCGTACCAAGGCGACCTTAGAAAACGGATCATATCTGCAGAAAAATATTCTGATATGGAAGATATAAATATATATGTCTATTATCGTGGTTATGGAGAATGGGTAAATGGTAGACCTCTTTTAGTTCCAAAAGACGCAAAGTTTGATCGTCACATTACAAAATATCCTCTCGAAGAATTAGTCAATAATCTCTCGATGCTTTCTGTATTAAGCAGTATTAAGGCTATAACATTGTTTCTGGATATTACATATGTGAATCCAGAAGAATCAGCTGGGCTAATATGGGATTTCCCTGAAGTCTCAGATAAGATTTGTATTTTAAATGCATGTTCTAATGGTGAGACATCTCAGATATATAATGATAAGAAACATAGTTTCTATACATATAGTTTACTGAAAGGTCTTTCGGGAAGTGCTGACGATGGAAATAGTGTAATTGACCTTGGTGAAATTACTGAATATGTATACAAAACAATTCCAGAGCATATTAGAACACAGCCTGATGCCAAGAGGCAAAATCCAAAATTTAATGGAACAGATCTGAAACGAATTGTACTAGACCTGCGTTAATTACAAATATGATAAAACAGCTCGTTAAAGATCTTATTCTTCTAAGTTTGATATGTTTTATATCTTCATGTTCTTCAAAACCACCAGTATGGGTAGACACACATCCGCAGGACCAGCAATATTGGCATGGGATTGGTTTTGCATCTCATTCAAATGGAGAGTTTACTAAAGCAATAGCCAAAGAATATGCGATTCAGGAGATATCATCACAAATAAAAGTGAATATTTCATCTGAAATGGATATAGTTGTTACTGATTTTAATGGGTCGGTTGATAATGTGATCTCTTCTGTGATGAAGTCTAGGTCAGATCTGATCTTACCAGAATTAGAATTTATTGGACAGCACAAAACAAAAAGAGGTCTGTACTTTTATGTTAGGCTCAATAAGGTCAAATACAATGCTGCAATGGTCAGATTGAGGGCAAATGCAAAAGAGACAGCCTTAGAATATATAAGAGAGGCGGATAAAGATTTTGGGGTTAGATCGCTCAAATTAATGCAAAAAGCATGGCAGGAGATATTACCCTTTAATGATGAACCAATTGAAGTGATCTACAATAGCCAGACCACGCATTTATATACTTTAATAAAAAGAAAACTTTTTGAATTTCAAGATCGTATACAATTGGAAGCAATCATTGATAAGGAAATGGTAAGAACATTAGTAGATCGTAAAAACAGTATCATCATCAGTGTAGTAGATAAAGATAATGGTAAAATGATCAGTGGTGTTCCGGTCAAAATAAAGGTGAACAATAAAGAAAACACATTCTATTCGGAGTCTGATGGTTTTATTCGTTATAACTATTCTAGTTTATCATCGGTTTCGGACTTGAGATTACAATTCTCTTTAGATCATAATGAGCTCTTTAAAGGTTTAAATGAAATAGGCCATAGCTTAGATCTTAAACCTAAAACAAACACAGCAGCATTAAAGGTTATTCCCTCAAGAGCAACCATAGAATCATCAGAAAAAAACCTCAATAAAACAATGAAGGATCCGATCATACTTAAACAGATCACAGAGGCTTTGAGTAATAGAGTAGAGTTTGTTAAAAGTGATCCGGATATTATAATAAAGGTAGATGCCAATACTTTAAAAAAATCTGAGCGTGCAGGAAATAATTTTCCCTATTTTTCCTATGGGTATGCATCAATTGTTTTTATAGATGCAGGTACAAATGAACAATTCTTTTCATCGGCTGTATCTGATATAAAAGGGGCGGACTTTTATTCGCAAGAAACTGCTGGTATGCGTGCTTATGAAAAGATGGCTCTAGAGCTAGTATCTGAGTTAGAGAGTTCATTCAATGATAATGATGAGAATAATTTAAAATAATTAGATGAGTTCATTTAATATAACTAAGGAAAGTTTTGGAAAGCTTATTGCATTTTTTGCTATCCTAATTTCAGCGGTAATGATAGTGAAATGGAGAGAGTATGAATCTAAGGTCCTAAAGGAAGCAACAAAGCCTTCAACTGATAATATCGAGGTAAAAAGAGAACAATCTCCAGAAACTGTTGCGCGAATTAGTTTATTGGAAAAAATGGCAATGGCTGAAAGAGAAAAAATTAAAGTAATGGTAGAACATGATAACTCTCCTCTTACGAACACCTACCCAATGATCTTAGACGCAACCAATTCTTATGATCCAGATGTAGGCGATGAAGTTCAATTTGTTTGGAAACAAATAGCAGGGGAACCTGTTGAAATAAGGCCAAATCCTTTTTCGGGCAAGGTGAGTTTTGAAGCTCAGGCGGGTGAATATACTTTTGAACTCACGGTATCGGACGACTATGGTTCCAAGGCTACTGTGACTAGAACCGTAATAATAGAGCCTGAACCAAACACACCTCCTGTCATCGATATGAAGATAAGGCAGGGCTCGGAATTAAATTAGACATACACTGGCTTAATTTATAATTTACTCTTATTAATTTTAGAATAACTTCAATCTTTGGATATGATAAATGGATAGTTCGGTTGTATTAGGTATTGATATAGGTGGCACGAATACAGTATATGGATTTATAAGTAGAGATGGCCATATCTATACCCATGAAGAGATTCCTACTAGGGGACAAGAGCCTGTATCAGACCTCGTAGACCGTATTGAAACAAGGACCCATCAATTTCTAAAGAATAATTCTGAACTAGATCTGTTTGGGGTCGGCATTGGTGCCCCTAATGGTAATCATTTTACTGGGATGATAGCAGACCCGCCTAATTTGAGTTGGGGTAATGTAGATATTGTAAAGTTATTCAAAGAGCGTTTTGATTGTGAGACCAGCTTGACCAATGATGCAAATGCTGCAGCATTAGGTGAAAAGTATTTTGGTGTTGCTAAGGATATGAATGATTTTATTGTTATTACACTTGGAACTGGTCTTGGAAGTGGAATATTCAGTGGAGGGAGATTGCTCTATGGGCATGATGGTTTTGCAGGAGAAATGGGCCATATGCCCATAGAAGATGAAGGTAGGAATTGTAATTGTGGTAATAAAGGATGTCTTGAATCCTATGCTTCAGCGAGCGGTATTAGAAAGACCATTGAAGGCCTAATAGAGGAACTACCTGATAACGAGTTCTTAAATACAATTTATAGGGATAAGATCGATGGACTTATGATCGATGCGGCTTTTGATAATGGAAACGAGATCGCAAAAAAGATCTATGAGATCACAGGAAACAGACTAGGTCAAGGGCTTGCACAGGCTGCTACCCTTCTAAGTCCAGAGGCATTTATTTTTTATGGAGGGTTTAGTAACGCTGGTGATCGTATCTTGAACTTTGCAAAAGAATCGATGGATCGGCATCTGATTAATGGACATGCAGGCAATATTGATCTTATTCGTTCCGGTCTACCTCAAGGTCAGGCTGGTATATTAGGCGCAGCATCATTGATCTGGTCTTCGCAGTAATACCTCATATTCTCTACTATAACTAGTGATGCAGCTAACGTTTAGCCTAAATAATTTGTATTATATTTAAGGCGTTATTCTTCGTCAATAATTACTTTTCGAGCGAACTATGAGATCACTAAAGAAATTTATCCAAATATCAATACCATTTGCTCTAGCCTTTATCTATGGTATTACCCCTCCTCAGTCTGGTCAATTTCCAGCAGGATTCTGGGACCAAATGGAAGAACAGAATATAGGGGTAGTGTATGGGGACTCTGGATGGGTAAAAAAGATAGCGGAATGGAGGAATAATTCATACCGTGACGCTCAATTAGAATTTAATCTACCTGTACTTTTAGGTAAATACTCTGGCGCAACAACCTATTTTACAGCGCAAGACTTTCAAAATATATTATTTGATAATAACTCAGCTGGTTCAATGAGTGAATATTATGAAGAAATCTCACATGGTAATTTTACAGTAGATGGAACAGCTGGTGGTTGGTATCAGTCCACATATTCCATGAGCGAAGCGAAGGCAAATACGAAGCAGTATGTAGCTGAAATAGCTGCACTTGCAGATCCAGACTTTGATTATGCCCAGTATGATAACGATGGACCAGATAATATTCCTAATTCAGGCGATGATGATGGTTATGTAGATGGTATTGCCGTTGTCTATTCAGGTTGTGGAGCAGAATGGGGTCCTGGTAATGATAACCTATGGCCTCACATGAGTAGCCTTGGAAGCAGTTATGAGTATACCACTCAAGATGCATCTGCAAATGGAGGATATATCATTGTCAGCAGTTATTTTGTATCTCCAGAACTTGCTGGAGGAGGAGATTGTTATACTGATATTATAAGGCCAATGGGTGTCTATGCTCATGAATTTGGTCATATACTTGGATTACCTGATCTTTATGATAGAGATGATAGTAATGGCGACTCTGAGGGGATTGGTAACTGGTGTCTAATGGCTGGTGGTTCCTGGAATGGATGGGGAGGTGATACCCCTGCCCATATGTCTGCATGGTGTAAACAGGAAATGGGTTGGGTAGAGCCAACGGTACTGGGGGAAGATCAAAATAGTGTAGATATCCCTGCAGCGGCAACCAATGCGCATGCCTTAAAGATCTGGGAAGATGATTATTATTGGAATCGTTATTTTTTAGTTGAGAACCGTCAATTAACTGGCTTTGATGCAGAGTTGCCTGGAAGTGGCCTAATGGTATATCATATTGATGAGAATAGACGCTGGGGAACATATCGATGGAGCTCTGGACCTGTAAATGATGACCATACTCATAAACTTGTGGATGTGGAAACTGCTGACGGTAATGGTGACATGGATAATGGAATCAATAGAGGTGATGGTGGAGACCCTTTCCCTGGTACGTCAAACAATACAGATTTCTCTTCAAACTCTGATCCAAATTCAGATCGCTATACGGGGGAGGCAACCAGTATTGTAGTGACAAACATCAGTAGCTCTTCCAGCTCAATGACAGCAGATATAGCTATCCAGCCACAAAAAGGCATACCGATCGTCTATGACCAAACAGGTATATCCGGATGGGGATGGGGCTATTCAAGTGAAGCAGATCACTATGGTGGTGTCCTTTTTGAATATCCGATCACTGAAGAGGAAAATGGTTATTTGACCGAAGTCGATATTGGATTCAGGAATGGCAATAACAATTATACATTATACGTTTATGATTCTTACGAGAATAGTGTTCTAGGAACGCTACTATTTGAGGTTGCAGGTACTGCAAGCTCTTCTGGTTGGCACTCTGTTCCTGTTGATTCGGTATTGATCCAGCCAGGACAGGAATTCTTTGTTGCGTATAAGATAGTAGGCCAATCTTATGCTATCTCTTTTGATAAACTGACAACGCCGGTCAATAGGTCTTATTTTTCTGGAGATGGTGTTAGCTACTCTGGTTCGATCGGTGATAGCTACAATATCAACCTACGTGCGAAACTTCGCAATCGTACACCGCAGAATGAGGTCTTAGGATGTACTGACCCATACGCAAATAATTATGACCCGGATGCTACATCGGACGATGGAAGTTGTTCTGGATATCCTGATAATGGAGATTATTCTATTAGTTTTGATGGTGTTGATGATTATACACGAGCAGCTTGGTCGGATAATATGAATACATATACGGTATCTTTGTGGGTCCGCTCCAATGTTGAATCACAGGAATTATACCGTGGCTTCTTTAATTCATATGACAACCAAAGTTATGGTTTTCAATTGGATTGTAATGGGTCGAATCAATATCGTTTTTACTCAGAACTAGGCACAGTTGTTTTTGCACCGCTATCCACTGAATGGTCACATATTGCAGTTGTCGCTAATAATTCAACCACCTCCTTTTATTTCAATGGTGATCTGATCGCCACAGAGAATTGGGTCATGGATGAATGGAACCATATAGAGCTAGGTAGGAATAGAAGTACACAGCAACCTGGAAACTATACGGTGGACCAGGTAAGCATATGGAACACTGCGCGTACACAAACTGAGATACAGGGTGACATGTATAATGAACTTTCTGGCAATGAGGACGGGCTCTTAGTTTATTGGAAAGGAGATGCAGGCGAAGGCGATATACTCTATGACCACACAGGAAATGCAAATCATGCAACCATCTATGGTGCCACCTTTATTGAAAATAACCCAGGATGGGCAACGATCGATGTGGACCCAGACTCGCTCTATCAACATGTATTAATTGGAGATTCAACCACGCAGACCATAACGATACATAATACTGGGGATACTGACCTTCAATGGGAGATCGCTGCATCAAACTCACAACGAATTTCCAGTGATAATAATATTTATTTGACAACCACAGATCAAGGTCCAAATATATCATTAGAGGATGGTCCTGGAGCACAAGACCCGGTGTATGAACTAAACCTGGAGCGTTTAGGCTCTCATCCAAGTGGTCGCGATGGAGATCTTCAGGTTTTATTGATGTCTAATAACACTAGCAATAATGATTATTTTGCTGGTCAAATTGAACCCTATGTTGAGAATATGGATTTTGCTTCATGGGATATAGACCAGACACCAGAATTAACTTATCTTCAGCAGTTTGATGTGATCTTGCTGCAGGAGAATGGTCTTACTGGTAATTCAGCTAGTATTGGTGATATACTGGCGGAATATGTTTTAGATGGGGGCAACCTTATTCTTTCAACCTTTTATTGGCAGGATAGGACAGGTGGTGGTTATAATTCAGCTGGTTGGGGAGACCTTGAATTATACGACCCCTTGTATGGGGGCGCCTGCAATTATGCATATCAAGATCTAGGAAATGTCCTTGATCATCCAATGACAGAAGGTATAGATGAATTAAATTGTTATTTCAGAGGCGGTCCAACAATATTGAGAGATGATGCCACCGCAGTTGCATGGTGGAGCGATGGTGACCCGCTGATCGCATACAATCAGCCTGGAGGAGTTATCACTGCTGTCACACTATTTCCTGCACATGGAGCCTATTCAAGTTTCAGTGGTGATTTTTATGAGTTATTCTCTAATGCAATATACTGGACAGCAAATGCATCACCAGGATGGTTATCCACTGATATAGTCTCGGGTACGGTTGCTCCAGGTACATCTCAAGATATAATAGTAAGTTTGAATGCAAGTGAGTTGGATACAGGATACTATACTGCTCAGCTTGTACTTAATAGCAATGACCCGATCGATCCAAGTGTATCAATTCCAGTAGACATGGAAGTATACATGCTTTTCCCAGACATTGCTATAGCGCCTGATTCACTAAGTGAGGAACTTTATATAGGTGATACATCTGTGCAGACCCTTACGATATACAATAATGGGGAAGCAGATCTTGACTGGAATGCATATACAACATTCTCAGAATCATCCAGGGTATTTGATAGAAGCCCTGTATTTGGGCCTGGGCCACCATTAAATGATCGAAAGATCACTGATGAACGCCAATCCTTGCAAAACCCTCAAAATAGAGAGGAGCATTATATTTCTGAGCCAAGTGATCACTTAAGCTCGATCGCCAATGTCGGAGCTTCAAGATCTCAGAGAAATGGTCAAGGTCTGGATAATATTTTGTCCAGCCTGAATGAAAACTATACTTCTATCAATAGTATTATACCAAATAGATATGATTTTGTAGATGGTGTAACTGGTTATTATATAGGTGATGGTGGCGGTGATATGTATGATGTAGGAAATATATTGAACACAGATCTTGGTTCTCAAATACCGTATTCAGATAATGAGATCACATCAAGCTCTATCTACCTTGGAGAAGATGGTCAGTATTTCACAAGAAAATACGATGGACTTTTCGTTTTTGCTGCGGATATCAATGGAATAGATTATTTTGAGATCACGGGTAATTTAGGTGCGGATGGATCTGGCAATACGGATGGATCGGTACTTGAATTGGATCTTTATGGTAAAACATATTATGGATTTGTTAATAGGGTCTATAATGCTTATGACCCGTCAGTCAATCATCTTGTTATTGTTGAGGCGCAAGAGGGACTGACACACACCTTTCCTACTACCACATATGAAGAAGATCATAGAGTATCTGGTTTGGAAGGATCAACACAGATCTTTTATCTGTTATATGCTGGTTCCAGCGGATACTATATAGATGATGATGCCACTCTGGCCATCATGGATGCATTTTTGAACTCGATCGACCTTCGTCCTGATTGGCTTAGCTTGTCCATGCAGTCAGGAACGATTCCTGCAGGTGAGTCAGAAATATTAGATGTGACTTTTGATGCTAATGCGCTTGATGAAGGCAATTATTCAGCGTCTATACAGGTTGTGAGTAATGATGAAGATGAGATACAGATTGATATTCCTATCACACTCATAGCCAATACTCCTTATCCAGATATCGCGGTGACACCTGGATCATTGGATGATAATTTATTTTTAGGCGATTCATCGTCTCAGTCTCTTGTGATCAGCAATAGCGGTGTAGCAGACCTTAACTGGAGTCTTAATGTCCTTGATTATGGTCGTGATGGAATGTCCTATGTTTTTACAAATTGTGGTAGTGAAGGTCATCTTGGACCGTCTCAAGAGGATTGCGATAGTGAATATGAAGGAACATCACTTGAAGATGTGGTGGCTGTAACAGAAGGAATTCAAGAATGGACCGTGCCTCAGGCCGGTCTGTATACCATTGAAGCACTTGGAGCTGAAGGTGGTGGTACAAATGGTGGTCTGGGTGCGAGAATGAGTGGAACTTTTGAACTAAATGCTGGCGATGTTATCAAGATCCAAGTTGGACAGATGGGCATTGAAGAATCCAGTTCAGCTGGCGGTGGCGGTGGCGCATCTGCGGCGGTCAAAACTCCATATGATACAGAAGGGTCGATCATGGTCATCGCTGGCGGTGGCGGTGGTGGTGGCTACAATAATAATTCCGGATACGATGGTATTATTGAAGAAACTGGATCCTATACTGGTAGTGCTGGTTATGCTCCTACAGAGTGGGGAGAAGGTAATTCAGGAGCCGGATTTTTTGGTAATGGAGTTCTAGGCGGTCATGGTGGTCAAACTATTGCCTATTCATTTGTAAATGGAGCAGTAGGTGGTATTGGCTGGACTGGTGGAGGAACTGGTTACGGTGGATTTGGTGGTGGAGGTAGTGATGGACACTTTGATGGCGGCGGCGGCGGCGGATATAGTGGTGGTCGAGGAGGACCGACAAATCAATATGCAGGATATGGGGGAAGCTCATATAACTCAGGAGATGATCAGGATAATGAAGCAGGGGTTGGCTCTGGCCATGGTCTGGTCATTATTACTCTTGATAGTCCTTCGATCTCGTGGGTATCAACATCAGAAAATTCAGGAGTGATCCCTGTTGGCGTTTCAGATACATTGGATATTCATTTTAATGCGTCTGATCTAGAATCGGGAAGTTATTTAGCAGATCTAGTGATTTATAGTGATGACCCTGATGAGTCAGAAGTGAATATACCCGTATCCCTATCAGTATTTGATCAGGTCTTATTAGAGGATATGCCTGACACATCACTTAATGAAGATTCAGAACTCTATTTAACTTTGAATGCAGATTATCCTGGTTATGACTATAATTTTTCTGTAACTAGTGATACGACTGGAGTAGATGCATCTGTAGAAAACGATAGTCTTTTATTATTACCCACGCCAGATTGGACGGGTAATGCATCCATTGAGCTTATACTAACCCTAGAAAATTCGTTGTCTGATACGGCATCATTTATTGTTGCTGTGCATGAGGTCAATGACCCTCCAAATGCCTATGATCACATATATTATATTGATGAAGATGATTCTTTATTAACAACGGTCCCTGCAGATGATGGTGATAGTCTGGATGGCGCTCATGATGAACAGACTCTTATGTATTTAACACTATCGGAATTCAATCATGGTTCTTTTGACCTGGGTCGTACCGATGGAATACTTAGTTATGTTCCAGACCCTGATTATTTTGGACCAGATAGTATGGAATATGTTCTGATGGATAATGGTACAACAGCTGGGCAATCAGATCCGCTTTCTGATACAGCTCTGATCGTGATCAACACTCTCCCTGTTAACGATGATCCGATCCTAGAAACTCTGTCAGACACCTCAATGTATGAAGATTCAACTCTCTCGATCATTGTATCTGCTTCAGACATTGATAGTGAGGATCTATCATTTGAAGCTTTAAGTTCAGTAGATGAATATATTACAGCAGAGATGATAGATACAGTTCTTTATCTAAATTCATACTTTAACTGGAATGGTGTGGCTACTATTACAGTTCTAGTAAACGATAATATGGGCAGAGCAGTAGATGTTGAAGAGTTCCAATTAACAGTTCTACCGGTCAATGACCCACCTGAATTTGAGGAGCTATTTGCTTTAGTGGGTGTTGGTTATGATTTTGAGATTCCCATCTTTGCCAATGATATAGATATGGATACACTTTCCATATCATTGGATGATTCGTTTGATTATCCTGATTGGATCACACTAGAATGTGAACCTTGCAGGTTAGTAGGTAATGCTCCTGATGAAGGTAACCATCCTTTTCCATTATTGGTTCATGATGGTAGTACCACCGTCACTGATACGTTTCATTTAGAATCACGTTATTTCCAACCAAGGATAACAGCCATAGATGATGTTCCTGAAGATGAGGGTGGTAGAGTATACGTTGAGTTCCAACGTTCATTCTTTGATCATGCTGATCAGAATAATCAGTTCTATACGATCTTTAGATTAGATGAGGTCGAAGATAGTACCCTTTGGGTCAGTACCGTAACTGGCACAGCAGGTGGAGATGAAAGCTATGTTTTTGAAGTATCCACCGTGGTTGATTCTAGTGAAGAAGATAATGGAACGACACAATTCAAGGTCATTGCATTTATGAATGCTGGTACCTTTGAGTCAGATGTATCGAGTGGTTACTCATTAGATAATCTAGCTCCTGAAGCACCGACCGGTCTCGAAGCTGTGGTGGTGGATGAAGGTATCCATCTTTCATGGGACCTATCTAGCGCTGATGATTTTCAGTATTTTGATCTGGATAGATCATTATCTGAAGATTTTGCAGTTTATGAGACATTCACATTGACCGATACTGTCTACCTTGATCCGAATTATACGCTTAATGAACCACAGTTCTATCGACTCTCTGCGATCGATCACTCAGGGAATGTAAGTGATTATTCAGACATAGTTGAGGCTGCTGTACTCGCTATTGATGAAGAGGTCATTCCTGATTCATATGCACTGTACCAGAATTACCCTAATCCATTCAATCCGGTCACGACCATACGCTATGACCTTCCAGAAAGAGCGGTAGTAAGTATTCGTATCTTCGATATAAAGGGAAGAATTATACGGACATTAGTGCAGGAGACTCATGATCCAGGAAGAAGAGTGGTGGTATGGGATGCAACGAACCAGAATGGAGAGGATGTATCTGCAGGAATGTATATGTACATGATCCAAGCTGGAAAATTTTCTCAGGTTCGTAAAATGCTATTATTAAAGTAAATTGTATTGCCTAATTATTAAAAAACCCCGTTTATAGCGGGGTTTTTTAATAGGGCAGGTAGAATATAGATTAACACCTAAAAGAGCGTATATAACATGATCAAACAGCTAAAAAGACTCATTAATAGCCAAAGGACAGCTATATTCATATTATTGATATTAAACTTGTTGCAATTAAGAGAATTAGGCATCCTACGAATTCAATTAATTGACCTTGAATCAAAGGTAGCATCTCTTGAAGAATATGCTAAAAATAATGAGAATAGATCTAGTCAATAGATCACTTAACATTTGTTTTATTGTAGGTGGCCTTTTTTTATGGGACTGTGCCGGTACACCACCAGCTCCACCTGAACCAGAACCTGTAGCAGTATATGTTCCTGAACCTGAACCTGTGGCTGCCATTCCTCCAACACCACCAGAGGTAGTATTAATATCTTCTATAGAGTATAATAAGGATCATATGACCATTAATTGGGATACTTCCCAGGATGCTGATTTTATATCATATACTCTAATAAGGACGATCGGTGAAAGTAATAATATTGATACGTTAGTAACGATCAAGGATATAGAAAGAACGGTATATGAACTGGAAGATTTTGACCCAAAGATCGAGAATTGGTTCTGGATCTTGGTCACGGACCAAGATGGTCTCGTTAGTGAAGGAAAAAGGTCTACGCATACACTAGAGACCAAGGCCCCAGAAGCTCCCATTTTACTTTCAGTGGAATATGACGATATGCTAACAATAAGATGGAATCAGAATCAAGATCATGATTTTTCCTTTTATAGGATCTATAGATCCAGACTAAATAGCATGAATGATAAAGTACCTTTTAAGGATATATTTTCAAAGACAGACACACTATTTATCATACCTACGGATTCTGTCTACTATTATCAGATCGGAGTACAGGATCACTGGGGACTGGAATCATATAGCAACATTTTAAAGGGTGATCATTCTATTACTATTTGGGATCAAGAATATTCTCTGATCGACACCAGAGAATTGGATCTTTCCTCGAGCAAGAGATTTGGTGAGATCCCATCCGAATTTAGTAGGCTTATTAATCTTGAAGATCTAAGGCTCCAGAATAATTTCTTAACAGGTAGGTTACCAGATGGGTTATGGGAGCTAAAAAAACTGAGATCAATTAATGTAAGTAATAATGAATTATCAGGTAAGATACCGAAAGAGATATACAGAGCTTCATCATCCTTGGAAGAGCTATGGCTATCAAATAATAAATTCACAGGTGAACTACCTTATCAGCTTTTCATGCTTGAGAATTTGACACATTTGAATATCAGCGATAATGAGATCGAGGGGTATTTGAGTGAATCAGTGAGCGATCTTGTTTCTCTTGAATATTTGAATCTATGGAATAATAATATATCTGGTTTTATCCCAAGAGAATTAGGCGAACTTAAGAATTTAGAATTTTTAAGCCTGTCTGGTAATCAGTTGAAAGGACCGATACCTAAAGAACTTGGCAATGCAAGTAGCTTGATATCTATTGGTTTATTTGAGAATGAACTTACCGGGTCGATACCAAAAGAGATCACAACATTATCCAACTTAAAATATTTAGGACTTTTTGATAATAAACTAGAGGGGGATGTGCCAGAACCTCTCATGAGCCAATTGGATCTTTTATACTTAAGGCTCAACGATAACAATTTTGATGAGATCGATCACGATAGTATGTGTGGATCAGGTTATGATTGGGCAAATTTTATTTATTATGATGTTTCAAAGAATGAATTTGGAGAACCTTTACCTGTCTGTTTTCATAATGATGAGTTTCTTAAGATATATTCTTCCTATAATAAAAAATAAATGAATGTAAATTATTTTTTTCTATTAAATATATTTATTTCATTCCTTTCTGCTACCAACTACTATGTGGCCACTTCTTACGGGAATGATACTAATAATGGTACGTCTATCAATACGCCATTTAAAACCATAGCGAAGGCCGCATCAGTAATGTCATCAGGTGATATATGTTATATCAGGCAAGGACGATACCATGAAACGGTTACTATTAACAATCTAGATGGGTCCTCGGGATCTGCGATCATTTTTACGAATTATAATAATGAACGTGTGATAATGGATGGGACCATACCGATAACATCGACATGGACACAAGTAGGATCATCCAATATATGGAGAACAAAATTATCATCTGACATTTGGCAGTTATTTTTGGATTGGGAAGAACAGGTCATGGCTAGATGGCCAAATGCTAAATTCAGCGATAATACTATCTGGGATAATGATAATTATTGGGCAAAGGGTACGATCGATGATGATGAGAATGCATATTCCAATGGCACGATCATAGATGACCCATATACTAATTCTGCAGGCACAACAATAAATCTTAGTGCTGCTGGTTTTGACCTGGACGAAACTAATAAGCAGGCGATCGCCATACTTAATCTTGGGTCATTTAGGACTTGGTCAAGGCTCGTTACAAGTCATTCTGGTGGCACATTTAACTATTCTACAGTTCCAAATTGGAAGACCAAACATCACTATTATTTTTTAGAGGGACGACGCGAATTTTTAGACCAAGCAGGAGAGTGGTGGTATGATACATACAATAATGCAGATTCTCTTTATTATTACGCTAATAATGGAGTTGATCCAAATAGACTGAATTTTAGAGGGAAGGTACAATCTTATGCATTTTCTATCACTGGATCTGAATATATACAGATAAAGAATATAGAATTTTTTGGTACTACGGTTTATTTCTCCAATGGAGATAACTGTGTGGTATATGGATGCAACTTCATGTATCCTAGTTGCTCAAAGAGGATGCTAAGAACTGTGGATACCGAGCCGGAAATGACAAAATTTGCATCAGGGAGTGCCGGTAGCGCCATCCGAAATTGCGCTTTTCGTAATACGGATGGAACCGCGCTTGAAATGTGGGGCGGTACGGACACAGTTGATAACTGTTATTTTACTAATATTGATTACTCTGTTGCAGATAATAGTAGCATAATGCTTACAATGCGAATGAATGGTACTGCCAATGTATTTAGAAAGAATACAGTACATAGGACAGGTGCATCAGCAACTGTGATGGTAGGTGATGCTGGACTAGTTGAATATAATAACCTATATGACACGGGACATCTTCAGAGTGATGGCTCCATGATACAGTTCATGGAAGACCAGCAGGATGGAGCGATCTGTAGATACAATTGGCTCCATGATACGGAAAAATATGGTGCTAGGTTTGACCACAGTGGTACAGCAGATGGGACAAACGGGACCATGCATCATAACCTTGCCTGGAATTGTGAAAGCGGTGGTATTATGGTCAAGGGTGATAACCATAAGGTATACAATAATACAGTTTTGAATTCTGGTAGTAAGAACGATATAATCGTATTTCAAGTTAACAATGGAGATCATGCCTCTAGTATCATCAGGAATAATGCAGCAGATAAGATAGCAAATCATAGAACGAATAATGTTGCAATAGATTTTGGGACCTACACAAATAATTGGAATGGGTATAATGAGAGTGTGACACTTAATAGTATTTTAACAGACACATCTAATAATGATTTTTCTCCAGGGACGTCCTCTCCCTTGATTGATGCTGGCACCACAATTAGCGGTATTACTGATCAGTATACAAATAATGGGAGTGGACCTGATGTTGGTGCATACGAGGATGGAAATACGAATTGGACCGCTGGGCATGACTGGAACGTGAATACAACGTTTGGTAGTAGTTGGGTACCGATACATAGTGCTACAATAAGTGGAAATTCAGGTTTTAGGATGATGAGTAGTCCCGTTTCTGGAACAATATTAGGTGATCTGCTAGATGAGTTATGGATCCAAGGCATGACCGGCGGGGATGCAACCAGCGGTAATGCAAATGTATGGGTTTTAAATCTGGCAGGTCAAACTTGGACCGCTGTTTCAAATATAAGTACACAATCTTTATCTGCTGGTCAAGGATTCTTGGTTTATGTGTTTGATGATATTGATTTTGATACAGATAGTGACCTTCCTGTTGATCTCTATGTATCTGGCTCTCATAATACAGGTAATGTATCGATAACCAGTATACCTCAAAATAGCTTCTATTTAGGAGGGAACCCTTATACAAAGACCATTGATTGGGATGATATATCAAAAACTAATTTGTCTACAACTGTTTCTGTATGGGATGATGCAAGCTCAGATTGGAAAACCTATAATGGTTCATCTGGAGATCTAACAAATGGCTTAATTGCGCCTTTTCAGGGGTTTTGGGTACAGGCAAGTGGTGGTGTAGGTAGCTTTACTATCCAAGCGGATGATATATCCACAACTGCTGGTACATTTCTAGGTCGTACTACAGAGGAGAATACAGGGAGTTTAGCTTTTACCATCTCATCTGGCGACCATACAGATAATATATATTTGACCTTTGGACCTAATGGTAGCATTTATAAAGACATTTCAGATGCACCTAAATTACTTCCATTGCAAGCATCGCCTAGGATTGCAGCAATGACCATTTCTGATAATATCCCTATGAAGATCAACCACCTGCCTTATGATCTTGAGGGAACATATATGATTCCTTTAGATTTGTTATCATTGGATATAGATACTGCAGGTCACTTTGTTACCTATGGTGATCAAGTCACGTTGGATCTGGTCGAGCAAGACCTACCTGGGCATATTACTTATAGTATTATGGATAATATATCTGGAATTGAACACAATATGCAGAGTTTGTTAGGTCTGGATCTTACTACAGAATCAAAAGGAACCTTTTCATCTAATTATAACGGTCCGATCGGCATATATCCTTTGATAGGGGAACCAAGATACACGATACTCATACATTATGGTTCATTGAATAAGGTAGGTGATGGTAGCAACCTACCAGAAATTTTTCAATTACATCAAAATTATCCTAATCCATTTAATCCAATTACTAGGATCAATTATGAATTACCAATAAGCTCAAAAGTGAAGATCCATATATATGATATCACTGGTAAACTAGTATCAACATTATTAGATGAATTCAAGCCACCAGGTTATTGGCATATATTATGGGATGGAAAAAATAAGGATGGAAAAATAGTTTCTACAGGCATGTATATATATACTATTGAAACGAAAGAATTTATTAGATCAAAAAAATTATGTTTTATTAAATAGGATGTTATCATGTATTTAAGATCTGTTATATACTTATTGTTTACTAGTCTTTTATATACTCAGGGACTTGATTTCCCAGATGAGCCTATCCAAGCACCTATAACCTATATATGGCCATTGGTTTTGATCGGAGGGTTGTTTTTCTTAAGAAGATCCAGACAAAATAAATAATACTTTTCACTTATATGTGTAATTGGATCATTGATCATTAAATTAACATTCAATGATAAAACTTTACCATAATCTAATCCTATGTATTGTTATTTTGGTTTCCTGTGCCAACGATTCAAAAAAACAGGCTCTAGTTTCAGATATGATATTGATTCCTAGTGGTGAGTTTATGATGGGTAGTACTGATCCACATACATTTCCAGATGAATATCCCCAGCACAAGGTTACAATATCTTCATTCTTGATGGATAAATATGAGGTCACAAATAGGCAATTCAATGATTTTGTCAATAGCACTGGATATGTGACCACTGCAGAAAGACCATTTAAATACTATGATGATCAATTAGGAGATTCAACATCAAGAAAAGGGTCTCTGATATTTGATGGCAGCGATTTTTTGGAAAAACAAAGAATCGAAGATCTAAGCTGGTGGAAATGGTGCGAACATGCTAGTTGGAAGCACCCGAATGGCCCTGGAAGTTCTATCAAAGATAAATCATTTTCACAAGATTTTAAAATTTTACTATCATTTCCATCTAATCCAAGGCCCATGTTTAAAACAATTTTTTCTATTTTTGGACCCATGTATATATTTTTATATCCAAACATTTCTTTTAAACTGGGGTTTATCTCTCTCAAAATTATTTCTTTTATTCTAGGTTCCATTATTTTTTAGTCTGTTCTTTTTTAGTAATTTCCATAATCTTTAAATTAGACATGTGGACAAAATTTTCTTTAGAAATAATCCCACCTTTTTTTTCCTTTGTAGTTTTCTCATGTTTCTTGATTAAATTAATACCTTTAACTTTAGCTTTATTTTCACTTTTTAAAATTTCGATCACTTCAGCTTTTTTTCCCT